>JALWSS010000187.1 GCA_026993525.1 Saprospiraceae bacterium | reverse complement strand
AAGGACATTGGCCCGCCTGACAACCAGGCTGCTGAACTGTACGACCTTGGTGACCAACTGACACTGGATATGGGCCACATTGTGGCTGCCGGAAACGAGTACACCCTCAATTGGCGTCGTTCCCTGTACACCAGTGACGACCCCCTTATACAGGTCGAAGAGTCTTCTGACGGCCAAAGTTTTACCGAGGTGCCCGGAAGCCCTTTTTCTTTTTCAAGCACCAATTATTTCACCCAAAGCCTGACGGCACAAATTAGCTTTCGCTACCTGAGGTTTACCACCCTGAATGTTTACAATGTGGATTTGGATGCGGTATGGTTTACGCCTTCATGCGGCACCGAAGATTGTGACAATGGCATTGACGACGATGGTGACGGCCTGATTGATTGTGCCGATCCGGGCTGCTCTGACTGCCAACCCGACACCTGTAGCGCCAGGGTGAACAGCGGACTCATCGCATATTACAATTTCCGGGAAGGAAGTGGCGCTACGGTTCACGATGTAACCACCGGAGGCACACCGCTGCACCTTTCCGTGCTCAACCCATCAAATATCACCTGGAAACAGGACTGCGGGGTCTCGATCAACAGTGGAACCATTGTCCAAACCCCGGGCGCTGCATCCAAGGTCATTTCGGCGCTGAAGTCAACAAATGCAATGACCATTGAAGCCTGGGTGAAGCCTGCCAGCCAGTCTCAATCGGGTCCGGCCAGGATAGTCACCATTTCAAAAAATCCTTACGAAAGGAACTTTACCCTGGGCCAAACCAATTCCAGCTACATCGTCAGAAACAGAACCACCGGCGGCGGAGACAACAACGGCATGCCCGAAGCCATCGCCGGAGGATTGAGCAGCGCCAGCGCCCAGCACGTGGTGTACACCTGGGACGCCAGTTCAGGAACAGAAAAAATCTACGTGGATGGCGTGGAAAAATACAGCGGCACCCGCAACGGCAACATTTCAAACTGGGACGATACTTACCAACTCGCCTTTGGCAATGAACTGACACAGGACCGCACCTGGTTGGGCGACATCCACACAGTGGCTTTTTACAACAAGGCCCTCAGCGCAGCCGAGGTGGTCCAGAATTACCAGGCCGGAGCCTGTTGTGGTGGCAACGGATTCACCCCTGAAATTGAATGTGGTGAAAACCGAACCATCGAACTGGTTTGGGAGGGGCTCAAAAATGTGATTCCAAAAACACTGCAACTTGGCTCAACGGCCAACATGGATTCCATATTTGTGGAGATCGTTTACAAATCCGGAAACCCCGGCTCCACCATCACCATTTACGACGACAACAACACGGGCTACACGGCCGACCGAATTCCGGTAGGGGCCGGCGCTTATGTTTACCGCACCAAATTGCCCCCAACCACTTACGTTTATTACGACAATCAGAATTCCGAAAGCAATGCCCAGTCAATTGTGGCTTTTATTTACAAAAGCGGCAGTTCCGGAAAAAGTGCCGTAACCGAGTTTACCACCATCGGTGGTTACAACACCACGGAGACCCTCAACTTCATGATACCCACCGGGACTGAGCCCAGGGACATCACCCTCAGGTTGCCGGTTTCAGAACTCACCTGGGACGACCGGATTCTGAACTTCACCGCCACGGCCGGCAATGTTTCCACCAGCTTGACGAAGAAATGGGGGCCGAACGGCAGCGAATTTCCCAACGGCTGCTGCATTGACATTGTTGAAATTGTCTTGCAGGATGTGGCTCCGGAGACGCAGTTGCTCACCGTTGAAGTCAACTCGCCTTCGGGCAATGGCCAGTCTTTCGTTGTGGCGGGTACCGTCTGGGTGGATGTGAACTGCTACAGCAGCAGCTTTGATTGCAACAACGTGCCCAACCAACTGCCCATCTGGCTCATTGACGAAGACCAGAATGGATCTGACCACCTCCACCTCTGGGCATTCTACGACTACAACGATCCGGTGAATACCTCCGTGGACCTCGGCCGCCTCAAGTTCATTCACCCGCAAACCGGGCAAATCACCGACATTGCCCAGGGGGGCGACATCGAGGCCATGGCCGTGAACAAATACACCGGCCGGGCCTACATCTTTTCTTCCGGCCATATTGATGGGGCTCCGGCAAATTCCCAGTCCCTTTGGACTTATGACCTGAACGAGGCCGAAGACAATGCCGGCAACATCGTTTTGAACCTGCTCGGGCATGTGGAACAGCCCAGCGGTGAACCCATGGAAAACCTTGCCTTCGACCCTGCCACCAACCGGCTTTATACCGCTGACCCGAAAGATTTCAGCCAGAACTGGAGCAACACAGTTGACGATCTGTACTACCTTGACCTGACCACCCTCAACGCTGATGTGATGGCCCTTACAACCCTGAATTACGTGGGTCCAATTTCGGGCTTGGGTGCTTCCAACAAGTATGTGGATGGCATGGAGATCACCAACGACGGACAGCTGTATGTGGCCGACGGTACGGATCAGGAATTGTATGAAATAGACAAAAACACCGGTGCCATCATCGCCATTGCCGACAACGACATGCCCGGCGGTGTGGCCAGCAATACCGACATCGAGTCCCTCACCTGGGATTTTCTTCACAACAAGCTCATTGCCGTTGACAACCAAAACCACAAGTTCATAGAAGTGACCATAGGGTCCAACGGCAACAACGTCGAACTGTCCACTTTCCTCGGAGCCCCGGGCATGCCTTCCGACCCCGACTTTGAGGCTTCGGCCATGTTCAATGCCTGCCCGGCCGAGAAAACCGGCATCGGCAACCTGGTCTTTTACGACGCCAACAAAAACGGCGCCTTCGACCAGGGAGAAGGCAAAGACTTCGTGAAGATCCAGCTCTTTGCTGCCGGCCAGGATCCCCAAAACGGCATCCCGGTTCACGAAACCTACACCGCCTTCGGCGGGCGCTACCTCTTCGAAAACCTGGAAGAAGGCGATTATTTCGTGCACATACCGGCTTCGCAGTTTGCACCGGGTGCTCCCCTGGACGGTATGTTCTCCATTGCCGGCAACGGCGGCGACAACCAACTGGACGACGATGCCGATGAAAACGGAATAGATGCACCTGACCCTGTAAGCACGGGTATTTCAAGTGCTGTCATCAGCCTTGCGGCCAATGCCGAGCCTACCAATGCCGGCACGGAGACCGGTGATGGCAACACCATGGACGATGCCGACGATGACAACTACGACCTGACCGTTGATTTCGGCTTTCAGGCTAACGAACTCTGTGGCAACGGCATTGACGACGACGGCGACGGCCTGACGGATTGTGACGATCCGGATTGTGAAAACCACGCAAGCTGCGGTTGTGGTGCCATCGTCAATGCAGGTTTTGAGTACGGGTTGACAAGCTGGACGGTGGACAACGACGTAAGCACCACCACCGATGCCTACAGCGGCACCCTGGCTGCCAGCCTCGACAGTTACAGCGCACAGCTGTACCAGGTAATAGGAGCTACTCCGGGAATCACTTACGAAGTTTCGGCCTGGGCAAAGACCAGTGACGAACCCACCGACTATGCCGAGCTTTATTTTGGCTTCCTGGATGCCAATGATCAATTGCTGGGCGACTACATCATCCAGCCCGTGCAAAATGACCTCACCGAATACACTTATTTCTCTTTCGTCGGAACGGCAACGGCCGGGACGGCCAAAGTAGAGATCGGCGCCTACAAGGAAGGTGGTTCCAACAGCTCGCTGTTTGTGGACGATTTCTGCATCACCGTCACTACGCCTCCCGGAGGCGGGCCTTATGACCTGGGCTGCGGCTGCTCTGACAACCTGGTGCCCAACGGCGGCTTTGAAGAACTCTTCTACCCCGACTTCAATCTGACCATCCAGGGCAGCCCGGCAATGGCCCTCGACAATGGCGACCAGACCGTCAGGCCCTGGACGCCCGGCCTGAGCAGCGATTACATGTTCCTCATTGACGATACCCAGGACAACGTGAACAACCCCGAAGGCGACTATTTCGTGTGGCTGCCCAACAGCGACGACTGCTGGGTGTCGTCCACTGATTTCTCCAACGAGTTGAAGCTGGAGGATGGAGAAACGTACACCTTCTGTTTCTATGCAGCGTCCTGGGCAGAATCCATTGGTTCTGACGGGTTGCCGGATGGTGGCTCTGCTACCCAAAAAGCCGCAGTGCTCAAGCTGGAATTTACGTATGTAAGTGGATTTGCCACCGCTCAACAATGGTCAGTGCCCCAGAGTGAATCCTTCGGCAACCTGGCCTGGAAGAAATTTGAATACACCTTCACTTACGATAGCCAGGACCCCATTTCCAACTTTGTATTCACTTCGGCAAGGCAGGATGTGGGCATTGCCATAGATGCGGTTTACCTCTCAAAAGTCAATTGTCCGGAGGATACGGATTGCGGAACGGGGGGCATCACCTATCACAAATGGGGCGGCATTGGCGGTTACACTGTTGCCGACCTCATCACCAACGCCAATTATCCCAACAATTACGATGAAAAAGGATTGCTCACCAGCTTCCAGTGGCCGGTCAATTCCGACGACAATTACGGAACACGGGTCATGGGATACCTGGTGCCTCCGGCAACGGGCAACTACACCTTCAACGTCACTTCCGACGATGAAACCCGGTTGTACCTCAGTACCGACTCAACCTTCACAAACAAAGTCCAGATAGCCGGAGTGCCCGGCTGGACCGGAACCACCGAATACAATAAGTATCCGGAACAGACCTCGGGCACCATTGCCCTGGTACAGGGCGAAAAGTATTACATAGAACTGCTGCACAAGGAAGGCGGCGGCGGCGATCACTTCCAGGTTCACTGGCAGGGGCCCGGCATCAACTCCTGGACCATCATCCCGGGTTCTGCCCTGGTACCGATGTGTGAACCGGAGATCTGTGACAACGGCATTGACGACGACATGGACGGCCTGACCGATTGCGAGGACCCGGATTGCGCAGACAATGGCAACAACTTCACCTACAATGTTTCCCATGCCAATTGTGGCAACGACGTGGGGGCCATCGAAATAACGGCCTCCGGCAACGACGCCCCTTACAGCTACACCTGGAGCGATTACCCGGAAACGGCCTGGTGGACCTTTGAGGACAACCCCAACGACGTGTCCGGCAACAACCACCATGACAACGGAATCCACGGTTACCTGATCTACGACGATGACGCCGTTCAAGGCAAGAAATCAGTGTACTTCAACGGCGATACCTACATCCGCTACAGTGTGGACAACAGCTTCATGGAAGTACAATTCAGCCGGCTGACGGTGAGCATGTGGGTAAAACCGGACGAACTCCAGGGAACGCAGGTACTTTACGAAGAAGGCGGCAGCGCCAATGGCATGATCATCTTTCTGGATGACAACCTGCTGAGGGCCGCAGTGAAAACCGGGCCTTTGTTCGAGGCCGGCAACCACGCTTTCCCCGATGACGGGCAATGGCACCATGTGGCTGCTGTATATGACAACGGCCAGTACACCCTCTACCTGGATGGCGTGCCGGGCACCACGGTCACTACCTCTTTCAACAGCGTCAAGAAACACGGCAACAACGGTGGCCTCGGGGCGGCGGTGAATGGCAGTTGCATCACCGGCAGCGGCTATTATTACACCGGTCACATGGACGATGTGCGGTATTTCTTTGAGCAGGCCGTTCCGGAAAATGTGATCGCTGAAATGGCCCAGGGCTACAACAACCGGCACAACCTGATGCCGGGCACTTACGAAGTAGCCATCAGTTCAGCTTCGGGGTGCCTTGTTGAACAATCCTTCACCATCGAGAGCAGTGGCAACTTTACCGACGGCGGTGCCATCTGGGGCGATGAAACATCCTGTGATTCGCCGTTTGATCCGTCCATCATCACGGAAGCCACGCTGCCATCCGGCGGCAACAACGGCAGTATCGAATACAAATGGGAATCCAGCACCGATGAGGGCCAAAACTGGACATTGATCCCCAATGCCGACAGCGCTTTCTACGACCCACCCGCCATCACCCAGGAAACCTGGTACCGGCGCGGGGCCCGGGTTTATGGTTGCACCGACTGGGTTTATTCCAACATCGTTGTAAAAGGATTCAAAGACGACCTCAGTAACCCCGGAACCATTGGCGGCGAGGAAACCCAATGCGGAGGCTACGACCCTGCCCTCATCAGCAACCTTGAATCTCCTTCGGGCAATGGCGACCCGAACCCCAGCTACATTTGGGAACAAAGCACCGACAACGGCGCCAACTGGACGCTGATAGCCGGCGCCACAGCGGCCACCTACGACCCCCCGGCCATCACCACAACCACCTGGTACCGAAGGGGCGCCACGGAGTATGGCTGCAGCAACTATGTGTACACCACCCCTGTGGCCAAATACGTCGTGGTAACTGTCAGCGACCCCGGAGCCATAGCCGGCAACGAGGACAATTGCGGGCCTTTTGATCCGGCTGAGATCACCAGCGTGGTGGAAGCCACGGGAGGAGCCTTCGGCCAACTGGAATACCAGTGGCAATACAGCATTGACAATTACTACTGGTACGACATCCCGGGAGCTGTTTTTGAGACCTACAACCCCGGCAGCATCCTGCAGACCACCTGGTATCGCAGGGGTGCCCGGCGCTCGCCATGTACGGCTTTCAGCTACACCAATGCCGTCGTGAAGACCGTCGTCAAAAACACCAACGACGGCGGATTGATAGCCGGCGATGAGAGCATGTGCGGCAGCTATGACCCCGACCTCATCATCAACGATTTCGACGCCGACGGCGGAAGCGGTGGCTACCTCGTTTACCGCTGGCAACAAAGCACCGACGGCATCAACTGGACCACCATATCCGGTGTCAGCACCGCTTATTACGATCCTCCCACCATTACACAAACCACCCAATACCGCCGGCAGGCCGTGCGCACCCCGTGCGCCAACTGGATCAACTCCAACGTGGTAACCAAAACGGTGCTGCCCGACCTGACCGCACAAATAAGTACCTACCCAACAGGGGGCAACTACCTCTGTGAGAACACGACCTACGAATTTGCCGCAGCCGATGCGGGTGCCGGCGCCAGCTACACCTGGAGCTTCGGAACGGCAGCCAGCCCCTCCTCCGCCAGTGGAGCGGGGCCGCATTTCGTCACTTTCGATGTGTCGCAACTGAATCCTTCCACGACGGTCAATGTTCAATTAACCGTAAACCGTGACGGTTGCCAGGATACAGACAGCAAGAGCTTCAATGTAAGGCCTGAAATCACCGACATTCAGGCCTCGGGCACAGGACCCAGCGGCTGTGGTTTATCCGACGGACAGATATCCGTCAGCGCCACCCATCCGGATGGTACAAGCCTGGAAGCCAGCATAGACGGGGGAAATACCTGGCAGCCTGAGCCAATGACTTTCAGCAACCTGAGCGCTGGGCTCTACAACATTCAGGTGAGGTACACCGGCGGCGATTGTGCCGTTTCCGGAACCAGTGTATCGTTGAATGAACCCACTCCGCCTTCGGCCAATATCATCCTCTCAACGGATACCACCTGCCTGGGCAACACCATCATTGTCCAGGCATTGCCCGAAGGCAACAGCAATCCGACCATGAGCTGGAACTTCGGTTCCGGTGCCAGTCCGGCTACGGCCACGGGCCCCGGCCCGCACAACATAACCTACAGCGATGGCGGAGACAAACAAGTGGTACTTTCCTTGAGCCTCAATGGCTGTCAGAGTACCACAGACACCAGTCTGGCCATCGTTTCCAACTATACCGACGGAGGAAGCATCGGCAGCGATGAAGACCTCTGTGGCACTTCCACGCCCAAGACCATCATCGTGGCCGGAGAGCCGTCGGGCGGCTGGGGTGGCAGCACCGAATACCAGTGGGAACAACGGGAAAGCGACGGCCTTGGCGGCTGGACGGCCTGGCAGGAAATAGCCGGTGCCACTGAGGCCACCTACACACCCGGCAGTATCAGTGTCAGCACCCAATACCGCCGCAAGGTGCGCCGCCAGCCCTGTGGTGATTGGGCCTACTCCAACATTGTGACGAAACTGTACACCCCGCTTCCGGCGGTGCTCAACGACAACTACAACGCCGCCTGTCCGGGCTTTGTCTTCTTCGGCAATGTGGCTGACAACGACACGGCCAGCATGGCGGTGACCTATTCGCTGGTCACACAGGCCACCAATGGCGTGGTGGAAATGGAACCGACGGGTGAATTCTTCTACACGCCCAACAGCACTTACTGTGGCTACGAAGCCTTCATCTACGAGGTTTGTGTGGATGGCACTTCCTGCTGTGTGCAGGCCCAGTGTTTCATTGACCTGACCGACAAGGAAAAGCCCCTGTTGCAGGATGTGCCTGCCGACCTGACCATCCATTGCGACGACGAGTTCCCGCTGGCCCCAACCGTGACCGCTTTTGAAAACTGCCAGAGTGTATCGCTGTCCATGGAAGAGGAAGCCACCCTGGGCATCGACAGTTGCTCATTGTACAGCTACCAGCTCACCCGCACCTGGGTGGCCGTGGATTACTGCGGCAACAGCATCAGCGATCAGCAGGTCATCACCATTCAGGACCTCACCGCACCCAACATCTACCGGGTGTACACCCTGCCCAACGGAAAGCGCATGGTGGCAGGTGTGATGCACAACGTGACACACCGCTGGAAAACCATCGGTTTCCCGGTGCAGTTTACCACCCCGCCGGTGGTGCTGACGCAAATCGTCACTGAAAACGATGCAGCAGCCATTGCTCCTCGCTTGCGCAATGTGTCCACCACCCAGTTCCAGTTGCGCGTGCAGGAGGAAGAGGCTGCCGATGGCAACCACCTGGAAGAGAGCGTGGCCTGGATAGCTATTGAAGAAGGAGCCTTTGATGACAGTGGTGTCATCCTGGAGGCCGGAAAAAAGCTGTTCGACAGCTCTCCGACCCAGGTGAACTGGACGCAGGCCTTCAACTCGCCGGGGCTCATTCCTTCGGTAATGACCTACAATGAAAACGATCCGGTTTATCCGCTCATCGGCTCTCTCAACGGCAGCATGCTCAGCATCCGCTGCCAGGAAGAAACTTCCCTCGACCCGGAAATGAACCACGGTTTGGAATACCTCGGCTACATGGCCATCGAGGGTGACGGTGAACTGAAAACACTGTCCGGAGAGGTGTTCGGTGAATTCGGAACGGTGAGCGTGGACCACAACTTTACCACCGTCAGCCTGCAACATACTTACCACAATCCGGTGGTGTTGCTGGGTGGCTTCAGGGGCACCAACGGCACACCGGCCACCATCCGGGCCCGCAATGTCACCACCAAATCATTTGAAGTACACATCGATGCCTGGAACTACCTCAGCGAGGCACACCCGGCGGAGGAGTTGACCTACATCGTGGTGGAAGGCAGTGTGCCTTTTGACGTTTATGTGGAGTGCTCCGAAATACCCGACCCGCTGAATTACGGAACGGAAATCTTCACGGTGGACAACTGCGACAACTCCGTACCCCTTACCATCATCGAAAGCCCCTGGAGCTTTGATTGCGCCAGCGATACCACACACAGCCGTACCTACTATGTGCAGGATGAGTGTGGAAACATCAGCACCTACACGCAGTTCTTTGTGCTGAGCGACACCACCATGCCCACATTCACCGTGCCGGCTGACATCACCATCCCCTGTTCTGACGACATCCATGACCTGAGCATCACCGGCGATGTGACCGATGAGTGGGACAACTGCACGGAAAACCTGCAAGCCACCTATGTGGACAACTACAACTTCCTGAATGGTTGCTCAGGCTATGTGCTGCGCACCTGGTCATTGATGGACCGCTGCGGCAACCTGCTCAGCCAGGTACAGCGCATCACCGTGTACAACCCCAACGACAACGACGACGACGACGTGCCGGACCCCTTCGACCTGGACGACGACAACGACGGCATACCCGACGTGGACGAAACCGAAGCTGACCGCGATGGGGACGGAATTCCCAATTACCTGGATCTGGACAGCGACAACGACGGCGTTCCCGATATCGTCGAAACGGGCTTCACAGACCTGAACGGCGATGGCGTGGTGGATTCTTTCGGCCAACCCGACTGGGATACCGATGGCGACGGCCTGGCCAATGAATACGACGCCAACGACCTGGACACTTCCCTGCTGGCTTCTGACAATTACAACCGAACCGACTTCCAGCACGACCGGGATGGCGACGGTGTGCCCAACTTCCTGGACACCGACAGCGACAACGACGGCCTTCCCGATCTCATCGAAAACGGCGGCCTGGATGTGGATGGCAACGGCGTTGTTGACTACCCCGTACCTGCTGACCCCGGCTCCATGCCAGATAGCGATGGAGATGGTTTCTGCGACTGGTACGACACCGACTTTGACGGCAATTACGGAACGGACCAACTGCAAAAGGCCCTCCTCTATACCCTGCCGGCCGGGGGACTCGCCAGTGGCACGCCCGGCTTCAACCCCGATTTTGACGGGGATGGCGTACCTGACTTCCTCGACAGGGATAGCGACAACGACGGCATCTCCGACTTGCTGGAAAGCGGCGGGGTGGATGCCGATGGCAACGGCATCATTGATCCGGCTGTTTTCCAGGACAGTGATTCCACAGGTATGGCAGACGTTTATGAAAACCTGCCCCTCGTCAAAACCGACATCAACACCCTGGCCGAAAACGACGGACGGCCTTACGACTACAACGACGACGGCGCCCTGGTTTCTGACGATAAAGACCTCGACGGCCAGCCCAACCGCCGCGACCATGAAAGCGACGGCGATGGCATCGTGGACATCTACGAATGCGGCAACTTTGACTTCGACCTGGATGGCGACGGTATCTCCGACCTGCTGACAGACGCCAACCAGGACGGCATGGCCGACACCCTCACCGGCCGAATGCTGACCGAAACCGACGGAACCGCCGCTGACGGCCGCCCCGAAGACAGCAACGACGCCAGCCTCAGTGCCTATGCTTCCATCTACGACGACGGAACCTTCGGCGACCTCAACAACGAACCCGATGTGGACGACGACGGGGACAACATCCCCAACTTCCTCGACCTGGACAGTGACAACGACCTGCTGCCCGACAACATCGAAGACAAAAACCTCAACGGCCGCCAGGATGAGGGGGAAACCGGCTACCTCGACGAAGACAGCGACGACGACTACATCATTGACGGCATCGAGGACACGGACAAAGACGGCGTGTACGACGTGGGGCCGGAAACCGACCCGTTGAACCCCGACACGGACGGCGATACCCTGATAGACGGGGTGGAGGACGCCAACCAGGACGGCGAAGTGGACGAACCGGACGAAAGCGACCCGCGTGACCCCTGCGACCCCTACCTCAATGAAAACTGCATCGGTGTGGCCGTCGTGCTGAAAGTGAAGCTTTACGGCGCCATGCTGGGCGCTGGCGCTGACACCCTGATGCGGGACGACCTCCGGCAGGAGAGCCTGATCCCGGATACCGAACCTTATTCTGCCCTGCCATCTTTCACGCAGTTGGATTACTCAGGGCAGACCCCACTGCCGGCGGGTACATTTGATGACAAAGCTGAGAGCTCAGTTGTGGATTGGGTATTTGTGGAACTGCGCCCGTCGGACGCCCCCAAAACGGTGCTCACCACCAAGACCGCACTGCTGGAAAGAGACGGAGAAGTCATAGGTACTGATGGTGATCCAATCCTGACCTTTGACTCCATTCCGAGCGGGCAATACTATGTGGTGCTGCGCCACCGCAACCACCTCGGTGTGACCACCGAAAACCCGCTGACGCTTTCGCCCGTGCCGACGGAGATTGACTTCACCAGCCCGGACAGTACCTTTTATGGCGCTTTTGGGGCCACCACCACTTCCGACGGCAAATACGCCCTTTGGCCCGGCGACCTGAACGGCGACCACAAGGTCATCTACCAGGGGCCCTTCAACGACGTCTTCAGCATGTTCTTTTATGTGATGACTTTCCAGGGCAACGAGCAGAACCTGGCCAACTTCATTTGCCAGGCCTACAACACTTACGACGTAAACCTCGACGGACGAACCATTTACCAGGGCCCGAACAACGACCGGAGCATGATCCTGTTCTTCACCATTCTGAAGCACCCGGAAAATGCCGCCCTGCTGGCCAACTTTATAGTGACGGAAAAACTACCCTGACAATTACCTGCACATC
>JALWSS010000186.1:28197-40347 GCA_026993525.1 Saprospiraceae bacterium | reverse complement strand
CAGCAACCAGTTCGGCTGCGACAGTACCGTCATTACCACCGTCACCCTTTTACCGAAGGACACCACTTTTGTCGCTGACGCAACCTGCGACCCCAACGCGGCCGGCACCTTCACCTCCGTGCTCAGCAACCAGTTCGGCTGCGACAGTACCGTCATCACCACCGTCGCCCTTTTACCGAAGGACACCACTTTTGTCGCTGACGCAAGCTGCGACCCCAACGAGGCCGGCACCTTCACCTCCGTGCTCAGCAACCAGTTCGGCTGCGACAGTACCGTCATTACCACCGTCGCCCTTTTACCGAAGGACACAAGCTATGTGCAGACCTTCACCTGCCTGCCCGCCGATACCGGAAGCGTGACCACCGTGCTCAGCAACCAGTTCGGTTGCGACAGCCTGGTGATTGCCAGCGTGGCGCTGTGGCCCCTGCCGGTGGTTGCAGCAACAACACCGGGCGATTACAACGGCTACCAACTGCCTTGTGCGGGTGATGATGCAGGGGTGGCAGAAGCCGGCATCACAGGTGGCACTGCACCTTTCGTCATTGACTGGTCGGACGGTCAGAGCGGGCCGATGGCCACCGGACTGCACGCCGGCACCTACACGGTCAGCATTACTGACAGCAACGGCTGCCGGGATTCGGCAACGCTCAGCCTGGCAGAGCCGCCCCCCCTTGAGCTGAGCTTCCTCATCAATCCTCCGGCTTGTTTCGACCAGGCGGAGGGCTACCTGGAAGTGATGACACAGGGAGGCGTGGCACCCTACCAGTTCTCGCTCAACGGTGGCCCTTACACCAACCAGAGTGCCTACCCCAACCTGCCCGCCGGCACCTACCAGGTGGCGGTGCTGGACGCCAACAACTGCCCGGCAGCGGAGATCGCCTGGCTCAACGCCCCCCTGCCCGTCAACGTGGACCTGGGCGACGACATGGAAATCCAACTCGGCGACGACACCCTCCTGCAGGCTTTCGTCAACCTGCCTGTTGACTCGCTGGCGCAAATCAGTTGGAGCGGCATTGACAGTTCGGAATGTCCCACCTGCCTGTCCCAACCCGTGGCCCCGGTCATCACCACCACCTACAGCATCGAGGTAACAGACGTACACGGCTGCAGCGATGCCGATGAGGTGACAGTGGTGGTGGACCGCCGCAAACAAATCTATGTGCCCAATGCCTTCAGCCCCAACAACGACGGCATCAACGATATTTTCTTCATCAATGCCAAACCGGGCACGGTGGCCAGGGTGAGGTCCTTCCTGGTCTTCAGCCGCTGGGGCGAAACGGTGTTCGAGTACCACAATTTCCAACCCAACGACCCCGCCTACGGCTGGGACGGCAGCCACCGAAACAAGGCCCTCGACCCTGCCGTCTTCGCCTGGTTCGCCGAAATTGAATTCACCGACGGCAAAGTGGTGCTGTTCGAAGGGGATGTGGTTTTGATGCGGTGATCCCGCCACCGAAAGTATTCGCTCTCGGGTGAGGAACCGAGGAATTGAGCCCCGTCCCGATCCCGATCCCGAAGGATTTCGGGACGGGATTCGGTATCGGGGGAGGAATTGAGGAATTGAGGAACTGAGGAACTGAGGAACTGAGGAACTGAGGAACTGAGGAATGAGGAATTGAGGATGTGAGGAATTGAGGAATTGAGGAATTGAGATCGGCCAGGCAACTAATAATTTTCAGGTAATATTTGTTTGCACACACCCAATTCTCTGGCACTTTAGTAAACGCTGTGTTTTCGATGCCTAAACCACATTGTTCCTGTGCATTGGCAGGCTTTTGGGGTTGTGACCCGGCGGATAGGACGGTAGCCCTGGCCAGAACAGGATGTGGCTGGTTGAGTGGTTACCGCATGGATGCAATTTCTTCCGGATTATTAAACCAATGAAAATCCCCACAGTCATGCGCCGCATGAAAAAAACAATACTCCTGACGAAGTACCTTTCACGACTTGGTTTTCTAAGAATTATTCACCACCTGCCCGTGTGGACAGGGAGCCTGGCCCTGGAGCGAGCCGGTGATTGCCACCCCAGGCACTACATATTAATGATAAGTCTGATTTTTGCCACTTTGGCAGCACAGGGCCAATCTTTTCAATTGACCGTTGAAGGCGGCTATGGTTCCGGTACTTATGAAGCAGGTGACACCGTTCATGTATGGTCTGAGGCTGTTTTCGGAGAGGATGTTTTTACCAACTGGACAGGAAGCGGAAAACCCTACCTGGAATTTGACAATGAATGGCACACGGTTTTGATCGTCCCTCCCGGAATGGCGGTGGAAGACCTGACGATTTCGGCAAATTATGACGCAATTCCTGTCTCCACCCAGATATCCTCCAAAAAATTCTCCCTTTTCGGAATGAAGGACGGGACACTATCCCAGGTTATGAAAGAATCTTTTTATGCCATTCCACCTTCGCCCAAAGGAGTGGTTTTCCTGTTTCATGGAACAGGAGGAAGAGGAGAGTCATTTTTTAATAAATATGAAAGATTTTCACTGGTCAAAGATCTCGTTTATCATGGTTACGCAGTTTTCACTTTAGACTCAAACGAAAGAACCATGGGAGATCAAAATGGAGACGGAAAAATAGGCTGGATCAATTCTAATGCAGGAACCGCAAATGAAGGCAACAATGTGGATATACTGAATATTAAATCCCTGAGAGATTCATTATACAGCACATTCGCTTTTCCTGAAGATATACCTGCCTTTTCCGTTGGCATGTCGGCCGGAGCCAATTTCAGTGACATCTGTGCATCTGCCCTCAGTTTTAAAGCTTCTGCCCATATCACAGCAAAAGGCAAAACAGACACATACACCAGGCCGGATATTGTGCCCGTAATATGGATAATGTCTGAAAACGACCACAACGCTTCGGCTGACAACGCGGTAGCATACAGCAACTATTCTGCAATGAGTGATGCACAAACGGCAGAATGGCACCTGTTCAAAAGATCTCCCGTATATCCCGAACGGTTTCTTCGCAGCTTGCACAATGTAAGTGAAGTACAATCAGACAGCATATATGAGCGATTGCAAACCGGCGGGTATTTGGATGCCAACAATCTGCTGACTGTACTTGATATCACGCTCCTCCCCGCCCCCCTGCTTACCGGCTTTGGCCTCACAACGAATCAACAATCAGATGTAAAACAACAACTACTGTGCGTAAATGCCGACCATGTTATGCACTCTGATTACAACAAAAACATTGTACGTTTTTTCAATGAACAATTGGTATCTTCGGCAACGGAAAGTTCTGACAACCGTGATGTTTCCGTTGTATTGTTCCCTAACCCCGCAAACAACTCCCTGAAAATCAAAGCCAATTGCAAAAACCTATCAGTTTCCATTTATACCATGGAAGGCAAAGAGGTGTTATTCTGCAAAAACAAAGATGTAATTGACATTGAAAATCTGGCCTGTGGCGTATATGTTGTCCTCATCAATGCTGACGGGAAATATTACAATAGTAAAATAATCAAATACCAATGATCAGGACTTCCATTGAAGATGAGCAAACTCAATGAAAGATGAAAAATTATTTAGAGCCGGTTAAATCCCCATTGCCTGGCTGCAAGTGCCGCTTCGCTTGACACTTGCAACGAGGGGGGATGTGAAGAATTGAGCCCCGTCCCGATCCCGATCCCGAAGGATTTCGGGACGGGATTCGGGATCGGGGGAGGAATTGAGGAATTGAGGAATTGAGGAATTGAGGATGTGAGGAATTGAAGAATTGAAGAACTGAGGAACTGAGATCGGGCAAGCAGTGGTTTCCAGGTGAATATTTGCCTATATGCACGCAACCCCTGGCACCTCCGTGAACACTGTGGGCCCCGTGGGATATGTTGCAAATGGCGGTTTGCTTAACACTTGCAACGACGGGGTGGAACGTTTATAAATATATAAAAACTCCAAGCAATGTTTTTTCTAAAATTGTGCGTTTGTATACTCTAAGTACCACCAATTGTTAGATACTTTTTCTTTTGCACCAATCCAATTCTGGTACTGTTCAGGAAGTATTTCAGATTCAATATAGAGGTAATACTTGGTCGTTTCAGTTTTATATACATCATTGGGTATGAAATCCAATTCAAATAATATTTCGCCTCTATTCCTTATTTCAATACTATTGAATTTTTTCAAAGTCAACATGGATAACAGGTCTTTTTTTATTCCAGGATAGCAATTTCTCTGCTTTAGACTTCCATAACTTATTATGATACCCGACTTCTCTGCGCACTCAGATGAAAGCAGTAAAGAATAATTTGATTTAAGATATTCAACAGCATTCTCAAAATGAACCCTTTCTTTACGAAACACCTCCGCTTTATCCTGACCCTGACAGGACAAAAAAAAGAAAGCAAAAAAAACTAACAACACATTTTTCATCATTGT
The DNA here is from genome assembly GCA_026993525.1 of Saprospiraceae bacterium. Classification (GTDB taxonomy): domain Bacteria; phylum Bacteroidota; class Bacteroidia; order Chitinophagales; family Saprospiraceae; genus UBA6168. The sequence continues at coordinate 35,953 of JALWSS010000186.1, read as the reverse complement.
TTAGGTTTTAAATATTCTTCACTTGGATTGGGAAAATTAGACAAATCATACGGTTTCTCTGAATGATTCTGAAGTGCATACTTACCCGTACCAATCTCTTCATCAGAACTATTTGGTGCTTTGGGACGCTCTCTGTATGGTAGATTATTATAATTAGGAGCATTTTCTGGGTTTGTTGCTCCAGCAGACATAAAATACATTTCAACTGCATCAAATAGTGACTCTCCAGATTTAAATATTTTTTTTCTTCTTTGGCATTACACCCTTTTCTATTGGACTATATTGCATCTCAATAACTTCATCAGTTAAAGGTGCATTACCCCCAAAGTCATTAGATGGCAAATCTTCATAAGAGTAACAACTTCCATATCCTGCTGCACATTGTGACAACTCCAAGGCATCCATTAAAAGTTCTCCTCATATTACTGTACCGAAATAGTGTCGCAAATCTGTCCAACCATAGTTTTCCGTATAAACATAACGAACATAATCACCAGCACCCAATTTATTACCACTGGGATCCTTTGGGTTTTTGAAAAAATTATCTATTCCACGAACAGTAGTAATGTTATTAGCTCTAAAAAAGTTAAGTGCTTGCTGAATAGTTCCAACTAATGGCTTTATAGGTTCACGACCATCAGGGTCTATGAGCCTAACCGGATTATTAAACGTGTATGAATAGCTGCTCCATTGAGCAAAATCAGCCCCCAACGGGTCCACCCCCAAAAACCTCCCCACATCGGCATCGTAGAAGCGGGCGTAGCGGTAGTCGAGGCCGGTTTCTACATCCCTCTTCCCGAGTTCTCGGGACAGGCTGTGGTAAGTGGTCTGGAATCGCTCCCGGTTGTGGATGTACTCTCGGAGGGTTTTGCCAAAGGGATAGTAGTCCAGGGCATGCTCTATGAGGTACTTTGTGCTGTCGGGATTGCAGTCAATGAACTTGTGGGGGAAAGATAGGGATTATTGGGGGGGGGTAGTCCTTATGGTTGACAATTCTTTCTCACTTCAGAGGAAGAATTAGGACAGTTTGCCTGAAATGTTGCAAGTGGCGGTTTGCTTAACACTTGCAACGACGGGTGCCGCTTCGCTTGACACTTGCAGCGAGAGGTCCAACGGACACAACTTTAGACGAGCGATGGCTTTTTCAAAGTTTCTCCTATCAATGTTTTTCGCTAAATTTGTACCACCCTTACGGCATCTTGATACTGTCTGTCCTGAACAGATTTGCATTCAGACCTGTTTTCCATCATCAAACTACCAATTGCATGCGTACGATCACTATAGATATAATCAATGAAAAAGTCCTGAACCTCTTGAGAGATTTAGAGCAGTTGAAATTGATCAGGCTAAGAAAGGAGAAACCGGATGAAAAACAAAGCACCCCTGATTGGTCCAAATATAAAGGTGCCATGTCCAAACAATCAAAAAGCGAGATTGACCAACAACTGAACGAATTGAGAAACGAATGGGAATAAAATACCTCTGGGACACCAATACAGTTATTTATTACCTCCAGCAGCAATTCCCACCTGCAGCAGAAAAATTCATGGACAACTTACTTGTAGATTCGATTCCTGCTATTTCTGTGATTACTGAAATAGAATTGCTTTGTTGGAAAACCACTGAAAGAAAAGATTTGGAAGTGTTGCATGATTTCATTGATGATGCAGTGGTTTTTGAGTTGGAAAAGGAAATCAAACTCAAAACAGCAGATATTCGGAAAGTGTATCATGTAAAACTTCCTGATGCCATCATTGCGGCGACAGCACATATCCATAATCTTACACTTCTCACAAGAAACACCAGAGACTTTAAAAATATTCCAGGATTAAAACTGATCAATCCACACGAGCAATAAGGATTCCTCTTTTCGAATAAAACAATAATGCAGCACCGTGGCACCTCCGTGAACACCGTGGGCCCCGTGGTTAAATACGTTCTCACCACGGAGAACACAGGGGACACGGGGATTGGGTTTTCAATGAAATGTTGCAAGTGGCGGTTTGCTTGACACTTGCAACGACTGTTTTGGCTGTAAGCTTTGTACGACTTGGCAGGTGATTGGAATATCATTGATTTATTTGTAAACTCCTTTCGTTTAGCCATTTCAATAATTCATCAGGATTTGAACCTTGTATTATTTGGAATTCACCCTTTTCGCATGATTCGATTGTATAATATAAGTAATCACTATCACCCACTCTAGTTGATTTGGCAAGCTCAGCAAACTCTTGTATCCTCTTTAATTCCTTTACCACATCTGCTTTTTTGCCCACTCTTTTGCTCTGACATTAGCGAATTGGCAGATTATGAATATTCACAATAAAAATATTATCAAAACCAGCCGTAATTTCTTTATTAACTATCAAAATATCCCTTTCGCTTAATGTTTCTACTCTCAATATGTATGTCTTGTTATTAACTTCAGTTACAGAAAGTCTCCAAAATAAATCAGAGTCGCAATCATCTTGACACTTCTCATCAAAAACTTGCAAATAAAAGCAATGATCCGTTTTCAACAGCTCATTAGGGTCTGAACTGTACAGTCTATACAATGCTTCTTGAGAACCGTTGCTTTCTTGTGAGCACGAAGTAATCAAAAATAAGAATGCAAGATAATTAATGGCTTTCATGACCTAAAAATCAATAGGAACAAATTTCAATGTTAGTCTTCTTTTTACATTGCAGGCCGAGAACAAATTCGAAACACTGTGCAATCCAAGTAATTTCGGTGTGCCCCGTGGCAATGCTCAAGCGCAAGTTGTCAGGAAACACAATGGTAACAGTATGCAACCACAAGATATTAACACCTTGCAATGACCATAAGGTAACACAAAAAAATCAAATAAGTTACTGCAGACACCATTTAACCCTTAAAATGCAATCCCGTAGTAATAGTATTTCATACGGCTGGTCAAAACTTTTCCCATAAGATATTATTTCGTACCATGTCCCATCATTTGACTTGAAATTAACATCAATTTGATAATCATCTGCAACGTTAAGGCCATAAACCCTATTGAAATCTTTTCCAGAAACAGAATTGGCAATCCAAAAGAAATAAGATAAATACGAGTAATTATCAAGTCTAACACCATCACATTTCAGATCATTGTCCTGAAAATTCACAGTCATAGAATCAACAAGATAGGTTCCGTCAAAATAAATTTCATAATAAATCTCAGAAAGATTACATACAAGAGTATCCGGTGCTTTCTGGCGCATGAAGGTTAATGAATAATCCTTATTTGCCAACCGAAGTAGAGAGTCATGCAAAGTTAATTCAAATCTAATATCTGCAGAATCGAGAACAAGAGTACTGGGTCCTATTTCACATTTGCTGACAAATGGCAAACAACTTTTCTCGGATGGAATTAGTGTTGGAAAATAGAACATGCTGTCGGACAGATAAAGCCTATACTCTCTTCCGTATTCAAACTCATATAATACACCATCCAAGAAGGAATAATAATCTCCTTCAACTTCATAAAGTCGCCAAACCCCACCCGCATCGATGGTCTCATTCATATTACAAGATGCAATTAATATACAATAGATAATCAGAAAGCGCATACAAAACAATTGTCAAATGAACATCTAAAACCAACCAAGTTCCTTCATGAAATTTATGGCATCAGGAGTCATGAATTACAAAGAATTCCTGAGTGTGGGATCTTTAAATATTTTTATATACATATTTTGATGATAAACCTTAGTTCTCCCTCTAAAAAACCGATGCAAAGGCTCATGTACTCCTAAAATGTGAAGGGTATTTCCTGTATCTCCCAAAAACATTAAACTATACCTGCCTCCATCCTTTCCGGATTTAACATATACCCCAATTCTATCTTAATCTAAAGACTCATGATCTGAAAACGCAGCCCTTCATGTCTCCCATAAAAATCATAGTCAATGGAAATCCTTCCCAACATTAGCCGTGAAATATCATAATTGATGTACCCATATTCATTTCCGGCAGCGAGAATATTTGTGAATAAATTTTCGAGGAATTCTACATCAACCTTATTTCTGGCTAAAAAAGTACTGGCCATAGAATCATCCAGGGTTTGTGCGTGTGGACTATGCTCTGTCCATTTCATTACTTGATTATGATTGAGAGTTTTTTTACCATTTTCAGTCAAATAGGTATACTTCTCTTCATCCATTATAACAATATCTCCTTTGGGACCTACAGAATCAAAACCTAAAAACTTTCCATCACGTCCAACTATGGCACTTTCAGAACTCATACCTAATGGATCGACATACCTCAAAGGATTCCCCAAAACATAATTATAACTCGACCACTCCGGATACTTCTCCCCCAACGGATCCACCCCAAAAAACCTCCCCGCATCGGCATCGTAGAAGCGGGCGTAGCGGTAGTCGAGGCCGGTTTCTACATCCCTCTTCCCGAGTTCTCGGGACAGGCTCCCCGAGTTCTCGGGACAGGCACCGAGTTCTCGGGACAGGCTGTGGTAAGTGGTCTGGAATCGCTCCCGGTTGTGGATGTACTCTCGGAGGGTTTTGCCAAAGGGATAGTAGTCCAGGGCATGCGCTATGAGGTACTTTGTGCTGTCGGGATTGCAGTCAATGAACTTGTGGGGGAAAGATAGGGATTATTGGGGGTGTTCTCTGCATTTCCAGATTTAGAAAATTTTGCATTACCGTGGCACCTCCGTGAACACCGTGGGCCCCGTGGTTAAATACGTTCTCACCACGGAGAACACAGGGGACACGGGGATTGGGTTTTCAATGAAATGTTGTAAGTGCCGCTTCGCTCAACACTTGCAACGACGGGAAATTACAGATTTGGCTGTAAGCTTTGTACGACTTGGTGGGGAGGAAAACATTGGCAGGGGATAGAACACTATGCTATAACTTTAAAGAGGTTTTAATAACTTCACCGTCCCAATGATTTCCTGCCCCCTTAAAACTTCATAAGTCTGGTCTAGCTTAACAATATCTTTTACATCTTCGATCATAGTAAATGCCAAATCGGCTTTAATAGGTTTACCATATTTAGCTTCTGATGGATTCTTTATCTTGTATACAAAACTAAACTGCTGCTCACCAGTATTTAGGAAAAGCCAATTAACTGGATCATCTTTAGGCTGAAGCTGCTTATCCAAAATCCAGCTTCTATTCAAAATAAGTTCGCCATCAAAATGATATTTCCTGTCGTCTGTAAGCATATTTATGAGGAATGATGTAAGGCAAAGCCTCTTCTGGAAAAGCATAGGCCCCAATATCAACATGTGGGAACCAATGTTCGGTAGCATCAACCGGGCCTTGTACAGTACCTTTTATGACTGAATAACCATTTTGGATATAGCCTTTGTCCATACCAATGTGCATCATCAAGGGATTTAGCAAAGTATTTAACTTCTACTCCCCCTTGCTGTAAAGAAAACCTACCAGTATTTTTTATAAGTACTGATTCTGTTGCATCTACAGCCCTGAAAACTGTAGTACTTGGTTTAGCGACTTTTATACTACCTCCAAATGCGGCAATTCCAAAGGCTACATTTTCCGGTGTCCATGTGCTGGCGTAAGCATCCCAAACACTACCATGAGCCCCTCCAAAATACCATTCAATTAGGGAAACCCTTTTTTCAGGAGGAGTCCATCCCGAATAATATGAACTATTCCTTCTAAATTCTCCTACTGACTCCGGATCAAGAACAAACAAATCTTCTCGGGTGCCATCTGTATAGTTCTTACTTGCTACCCACATTTGGACCTCATCACCACTACTATTCACTCCTGTACCGCCATACAATGTGAATTCACCCGCTCTGATTCCTTTATCCCAATTGATGACACCTATCTGAAGATGCTGTCCGTAACCTATAGGAGTAATACTGTCTCCTTTTATGTCAATAAATCCAATTGGATTATTTCCAACAAAATTGTAAGGTGAAAGAGAGGAATACTTCTCCCCCAACGGATCCACCCCCAAAAACCTCCCCACATCGGCACCGTAGAAGCGGGCGTAGCGGTAGTCGAGGCCGGTTTCTACATCCCTCTTCCCGAGTTCTCGGGACAGGCTGTGGTAAGTGGTCTGGAATCGCTCCCGGTTGTGGATGTACTCACGGAGGGTTTTGCCAAAGGGATAGTAGTCCAGGGCATGCGCTATGAGGTACTTTGTGCTGTCGGGATTGCAGTCAATGAACTTGTGCGGGAAAGATAGGGATTATTGGGGGTGTTTTAGTCCTTATGGTTGACAATTCTTTTTCACTTCAGAGGAAGAATTAGGACAGTTTGCCTAAAATGTTGCAAGTGGCGGTTTGCTTGACACTTGCAACGACGGCGAAAGATTCACTCCAACGGAGCGATATCTAAACGAGAAATTACAAAATATACAAAACTTCCAATTACTCTTTCATCGTTTATCCAATCTCCAAGTGTAAATTTTATATCTCCACAATCAACCCAGACTGGATGGATACTGGTTATTTGGCCATAACAATAGTATCGCCATTTCGAGCCATTATCAGGCACCATTCCTTTTCGTTTTTCGGGATTTCCTTCCAAAAAAGAAGAATCTGAAATATTTTCTTCAAGAATATTAAAGGTAACTACTTCATTTCCAATTTTTGCTAACTTACATGGATGACAAAACGCATACATTTCTTTTCCATTAATTTCAAATTTTACCTCTGCTTCTAGTGACTCCTTGTCAAGCCAAATAATACGTTTAACATCAACTGTGTATTTTTCCATATCGATCATTTTAAGCCCAATTGAGATGCCGATTTAACATGGAAAGTAGAAATATTTAAACCACTATTCTTCAAACCGACAAATCCAAAAAGAGACTCTCCTTTGGAAGAATTTCCCATAAAATAAAAATAACCATTTAGCTCTTTGCTGTACTCTCCATTTTTAATTATCCAATTCGCATCTTCAACATAGTTTTTCAGATTATAAGTTGACTTTCCACTAACCTTCATTATTTGATCTGCATGCTTAGCAAAATGAGTGACTGCTTCATCTCCACTGAACATCAGAAATTTTTTCGCACCCACCCTGGCAACATCATCTGCACCACGTTTCACCAGGCTCAGCACCAGCATTGCACTTTTGGCTGCCAATACTTTGGGTAAATCGATGACCCATTCGATGGGAGAGTCCGTTACAGTAGCTGTTCCCTTTGCAAGTGGGCTGAACCAAACCCCTGGTTTATACCTTTCTCCAAGTCCACCAAAAGGATTCTCAACAACCTCAACCCATTCTCTGTGCCGTTTATCAGGCACTGCGTATTCGTCAGTGTGGTGGATGATGTCCCTTTCGTTCCCCCCTTCTGAACTCATCCACTCATATTCAACCGTTCCGTCGCTCTTGTGGATAGCCCGGTATTCATCGTTCACTGTTTCTCCACTTCGGCCATCGGGATCAATGGTTGACACCGGATTTCCCCACACATACGAATATGACGACCAAGAGATATTTTCAGGGCTTGCCCCCAGCGGATCCACCCCCAAAAACCTCCCCGCATCGGCATCGTAGAAGCGGGCGTAGCGGTAGTCGAGGCCGGTTTCTACATCCCTCTTCCCGAGTTCTCGGGACAGGCCCCGAGTTCTCGGGACAGGCTGTGGTAAGTGGTCTGGAATCGCTCCCGGTTGTGGATGTACTCACGGAGGGTTTTGCCGAAGGGATAGTAGTCCAGGGCATGCTCTATGAGGTACTTTGTGCTGTCGGGATTGCAGTCAATGAACTTGTGGGGGAAAGATAGGGATTATTGGGGGTGTTC
>JALWSS010000186.1:0-28187 GCA_026993525.1 Saprospiraceae bacterium | reverse complement strand
TTAGAAAATTTTGCATTACCGTGGCACCTCCGTGAACACCGTGGGCCCCGTGGTTAAATACTTTCTCACCACAGGGACACAGGGGACACGGGGATTGGGGTTTCTGATATGTTGTAGGTGGCGCTTGGCTCAAAACTTGCAACAACCGGGGGAAGGACTATACATTTTGTTCCAAAACCTTAATTAAGTTAACAACCAATGCTTTCACTTCGAATGGAACATCACCTCGTAAACCATTGGTGTTAATGGTGAACTTGCCACTACTAGTCAATATTGAAAGTTCATATTCTCTCTCGTCAAATGTATTCGGATTATAATATTCACTTGTCTCATCGAACTTAACTCGACTAGCTATGTCTTTTATATAGTCGAATAACGCCTTTTCTATCCTCACCTCTTTAACACCTTCCATATTTGAATGATATACTTTCAATGTACCTGTATCGAAAATGGTAAAACCTAAAGATAATTCCCCTCCGTAATTTACCTTTAAATCAATAGATTTAACCACAACATCTTCTCCTTTGTCTTCCTTTTTGAAGCAATTGTTATTCATGCAAATTCTATCCTTATGTATGTCAAATGTAATATTGTATTCTTGTACCAGCAGTTTGCTACCCCTAATCTCATAATCAACAAAGTTGTCTTCAAGAATATCACCTTTATTCCTAAATCCTAAAGGATTCTCCATCCTTCCCTCTTTTATATAAATTTTTCCCAAACAACTAAGTGGGACTTGATCAATAAACATTGTACTAAATATCGAAGGAAGTGGCTCTTTTAACTCTGAACTTTCCATGCTCCATACTCCTTCAACATTCGGGCAGTCAGTGCAGCCTAAATGCAAAAGACATGTTATATAAATAAGACACCTAATTATCATGGCTTCGAATAAATTCAAGTAATGATCTTTGGTATTCTGGGGTTGTAAGTATAAGAGATTTTCGATACGCCGGATCGTAAAGTATCTGCTTGTATATCTTGACATGCGTACTATTACTATTATCGTTAAATCCTGGTTGCCCATGCATTGGCTCATGAACGCCCAAAATATTTATTGCATTTCCTGAGTTTCCCAAGTACCAAAAACTCAGTGTTCCATTTGTTATACCTTCATTAAATTCAGCTCTATTTGCCGAATGAACATGGGCTGCTATATACATTTTTCCGTAAGTGTGATCTGAATTCGCAATGGTAACTGTTTTATCAGTCTCATACTTTGAGGGGAAGTGTCCAGGCACTACCCAAATTTTACCGTTCGACAGAGAAGATATATCTATATCAATTATCCCTGCATTCTTTGCTTCCTTAAGTAAATTTGCATACAAAGTTCCAACAAATGTGTTATCCTTTTCACTCTTTATGTCAAAATTTTGCGCCATATAATCATCCATTGTTTTTGTACAACAGCTGCCGTTTTTCGCCCATTTCATTACTTGCTCATGATCCAATACTTCACTTCCATTCTCACTAACTAAATTATATTCATGTTTTCTCATAATAATGATATCTCCTTCAAAACCTTTTGAATCAGTGGCTAAAAAATTTCCATTCTCATCAAATATAGGACTTTGAACCGTCCGTCCGTCTGGATCAACAAAATTAATCGGGTTATTGAGCACGTAAACATAACTCCCCCAAGCGGCGTAATCCGCTGCCATCGGATCCACCCCCAAAAACCTCCCCGCATCGGCACCGTAGAAGCGGGCGTAGCGGTAGTCGAGGCCGGTTTCTACATCCCTTTCGCGATAAGAGGTCTGGAATCGCTCCCGGTTGTGGATGTACTCACGGAGGGTTTTGCCAAAGGGATAGTAGTCCAGGGCATGCTCTATGAGGTACTTTGTGCTGTCGGGATTGCAGTCAATGAACTTGTGGGGGAAAGATAGGGCTTATTGGGGTGTTTTAGTCTTTAAGGTTGATAATCCTTCCGATTCAGAGGAAGAAACAGGGCGGTCAGTTTGAAATGTTGCAAGTGCCGGTTGGCTTGAAACTTGCAACGACGAGGTAAACCAAAAGCCCCGCATTGCTGCGAGGCTTTTATCTTTTCACTAAGGTAATATTTTACCAATACTCTGTACTATGTCGTTTTGTAGTTCTAAAGTGAGCCGAAGAACATCTATTTCCTTGCTTGATTTATCTATACATTGGATGCCAGGTTCAACAAAATAAGTTAATACTTCTGTTTGACCTTTGTTAAACCTTTCGTTGGGTTCGCCGAGTTTAACCAAAATATAGTTTTCAGACTTACCTAAAACCGCATTCTCAAAATTTTTAAAGTCTTGATTTACAATATTCAGTCGTAAACTATCACACCCTATTCTATCAGCTTTCCATTGCTTTAGCAATTTATTGTTACTTGAATTTTCACAACCAAAAGTGGAAATAATGAAAATAAGCAATATTTGTAATCTAATCATTGGTTGGGTTTTAGTGGAATTTATTAGTTAATTTTCCTGCTCTCCATGTTGAAGTACCATTTCTATTAAAACGAATGTTACTAATCACATCTACTACATTCTTGTCCTTAACTACTCTTGTATCAGGATTTACAGTACCACCCTTTGCTCCCGCAGCAGCTTTAGGGTTATATTGATATTGAGGGTCAACAAGAGTACCTCTTGCTCCCATAATATCCACTGGACCTTGCCCTCTTTGGTCTCCTTCAGAGTGAGGTCCAATCCCATAGCCATGTCCAAATTCATGAGCTTCTGTTGTAGAACCCTCTTTTTTAATGTTTTTCAACAACCAAACTCCTGTATTTGAACCTGCATCATCCATGAAAGAAACTCCAACAGGATGGTCTTCTACTACTTTTATATAATTATTTCTAATATCAGTATTCCCTTCTACCTCTTCCTTTGTCAAATCAGACCTATATGAACCTGTTACGCTAAACTGAATTTTATAACCACCTACTTCTGTCCCTGCTGCATTCTATTGGTCTTGAATATCCTTCGCTGCTTGTGTTGCTAATTCGGCAGATGCCGCATCTCCGTAAAGAATGAGGTTTGAATAGATAGTTACCGTTTTAGTTTTTTCATCAAAGACAGGTTCTCCTGACCTACCGTCTGGGTCTATATTAGATAATGGATTGTTCCAAACATAGGCGAATGGAGACCAAGATATGTTCTCTGGAATATCTGCCAAAGGATCCACCCCCAAAAACCTCACCGCATCGGCATCGTAGAAGCGGGCGTAGCGGTAGTCGAGGCCGGTTTCTACATCCCTCTTCCCGAGTTCTCGGGACAGGCTGTGGTAAGTGGTCTGGAAGCGCTCCCGGTTGTAGATGTACTCACGGAGGGTTTTGCCAAAGGGATAGTAGTCCAGGGCATGCGCTATGAGGTACTTTGTGCTGTCGGGATTGCAGTCAATGAACTTGTGGGGGAAAGATAGGGATTATTGGGGGTGTTCTCTGCATTTCCAGATTTAGAAAATTTTGCATTACCGTGGCACCTCCGTGAACACCGTGGGCCCCGTGGTTAAATACTTTCTCACCACAGGGACACAGGGGACACGGGGATTGGGTTTTTAATGAAATGTTGCAAGTGCTGTTTCGCTCAACACTTGCAACGACTGTGTTTTCGCCCTCCTCGATGCTTTTCTTAAATAGGCTAAGTTGCAGGCTGTTATGCAAGAAGCTCCTGCTTGCACAGAGGCTTCTGAAAATGTTATTATTTCAGTTCGATACTAGTTTTAATAAGTCGTTAAAAAAAACAATATCCATTCTATGATATAATTGGCTAGAAAAATAGGCAGTAAATTTACTTCCAATAATCCTCCCTGTAATTATAAAGTCTTCGTTCTTGCCCTCACACCTATTCTTGCTAAAGAGATTATTTGCAAGTCTGTAAAAATAATCCCTCCCTTTCCTAACTCCAAACCATTCGGGCTTCTTCATCCCTGTCTCGAAAAAATAAATATGATGATTATCCTCCTTATCGATTAAGGTAATAAACCACTTATCAATAGCCTCTGTCCAGTCATAACACCTCACAAATGTAATTCCAGCCAATTGGTTTTGTCCAAAAGGGGGATTAATCCTTGCCAACTTATCAATAATTTCATTTGCCAGTTCTAAAGAATTTATCGAAGCAAAATAGTCATATTTATCAGAGAGAAGGTAATGATTACGCCTAAAAATGCTGTCAACTTCAATCTTTTCAATGAACTGTCCCAAACTGTTTACTAAGCTATCACTTTCAAAATGTAAATAAATTTGACATTTTATATTTTGGGATTGTATCAATAGTATTGACAGAACGAACAATAATTTTATTTGAACTAATTTCATATTTTTTCAGTTTTTAAAATCGAATATTACGCAATAAGTTTAAGGGAAGTGGCAAAGCTCTTGCTTTAAGTCCTTGCTCGTTACGAAGTTTGTTCTCAAAAACTCTCGTGTTAAATTCACGGCGTGTAAATCTATCTGTAACTGCTGGCGGATTAGGGTCAAAGTCAATTACAGGAGATAACATTGTTCTATCAAAACTGGAAGTAACAAGGTCTCGTGCATGATTGAGTTCATGCCCTAATGTTATGAAAGCTCCTCCTTCAAGTCCCCGAGTTCCGTCGGCATTAGTAGTGCTTGGGTCAGTCCCTTCAATATAAACATTAGCTCCATATTCAAAATTCTCTTGAGGTAAGGCTCTGATTTCTGTATCAGTAGATTCGTTAACTGCAAAAGTTCCATTTCCTCTTCCAGTACCCAATTCTATAGTTGTAGTATTATTGTCGTTAATCAAATCACTAACGAGGGTTGTGCCTTCGGTTAATATCTTATTAGTATTCGCTCCACCTTTTTCGACAATAGTTACCTTTCCATTGGCATCCATAGTTAACACGTCATTTGTTAACTTTTGCAACTTGTCAAATGCTTCCCACCTTTTCTCTAAATCTTCATTCCCGATAATAATATCCTCCGCTGCCCTCCCATCAGGGTCTATGAACCTAACCGGATTATTAAACGTGTATGAATAGCTGCTCCATTGAGCAAAATCAGCCCCCAACGGATCCACCCCCAAAAACCTCCCCACATCGGCATCGTAGAAGCGGGCGTAGCGGTAGTCAAGGCCGGTTTCTACATCCCTCTTCCCGAGTTCTCGGGACAGGCTCCCGAGTTCTCGGGACAGGCTCCGAGTTCTCGGGACAGGCTGTGGTACGTCGTCTGGAATCGCTCCCGGTTGTGGATGTACTCACGGAGGGTTTTGCCAAAGGGATAGTAGTCCAGGGCATGCGCTATGAGGTACTTTGTGCTGTCGGGATTGCAGTCAATGAACTTGTGGGGGAAAGATAGGGATTATTGGGGGTGTTCTCTGCATTTCCAGATTTAGAAAATTTTGCATTACCGTGGCACCTCCGTGAACACCGTGTTCCCCGTGGTTAAATACGCTTTCACCACGGGGGACACAGGGGGCACGGGAGAATCAGGGGAGTTAGTTTGAAATGTTGCAGGTGTTGGTTTGCTTGACACTTGTAAGGACGTTTTTTTCATTAATTCCCCAAAAATATCAGTTGGTAAGATTTCGATTAAGAATATGCTCCCTGATGAGGTTCAACCTTGTAGCAAGCATCTCTGCATATTCCTTTTCCGGAGGCACGTTAATTGGGTAGCAATCAGCTATAGATTCCCCCTTCTTTACATGCTGTACCCAATCGTCCATTATTTCGGTATAAACCTGTATGGCCTCGGTTAAATTGCCAGCACTTTCGATGTCAATGTACGCAGGCGGTAAGTCCCCGACGACTACCCAAACATGTTCATCTGCGTCCACAGAGTTGGGGACTATTTTGAAGAAGAATACCGCCAGAAGGTTTTCCCAACTTGCAGCAAGCCACTGTTTCTCAACTTCTTTGCACCATTTGTGGCCCTTCAAAAACGATTCGGCTTCCTTGGCCAGTTCAATGAATTCAAAGTCTTCAGGTTGTAACTTTATAACATCTTCGACCAAGACCATGTTCTGAGTATCTATATTCATCTCCTTGTCAATTTTTTTTCCTCTTCCCCCACCTACGAAAGTCCCCCTGTTCAATATGCCTCTGGTGGTGGAGTTTCCAAGGTTCAGGTTCTATGTTGTGAACCTCGTTCGTCCCTCCATCTTCAAGTGCCTTTTTGTGGCTAACACTTTGGTTTCTTTTTCCACCCTTATAATAGGGGTTAGGTGAACCATCTGGCAGGTATTCTGGTTCTTTCGGCCACTTTTTACCAGTTGCTTTTTCCCATAGCCTTCTCAGCTTACTCGAACGAACCCTAGGAATTTTTGCAAACCCTAAAGTCGTTAAATCCTTCGCTGCGAAAAGCCTATTAAACGCCGACGATGTCAAGCCAAGCGTCAGGAGACTAAAAATGGGATCGTCCGCACCATCAAGCGTTGCCACACTCTGCCTTCCAAAATAGTGATGTGTTCGAGACAGCCCAGGCTCACGATAAGTCTCTTGCAAAAAACCTCCCCCGACATGTTCAACTGACACGTCAATCACATCCTGGCTAACAACCTCGAACGCCCCGTTCTCGTGTACCCTACCGTAGTACACAATGTCCACCTCGTCGCCGCCAACTGTGCTAATCTGTACCGTCTCTCCCGTCTTGATATCACGGATGTACTCGTTGTTAACCGTTTCTCCACTTCGGCCATCGGGATCAATGGTTGACACCGGATTTCCCCACACATACGAATATGACGACCAAGAGATATTTTCAGGGCTTGCCCCCAACGGATCCACCCCCAAAAACCTCCCCGCATCGGCATCGTAGAAGCGGGCGTAGCGGTAGTCGAGGCCCGTTTCTACATCCCGTTCATGGTATGTCGTCTGGAATCGCTCCCGGTTGTGGATGTACTCACGGAGGGTTTTGCCAAAGGGATAGTAGTCCAGGGCATGCGCTATGAGGTACTTTGTGCTGTCGGGATTGCAGTCAATGAACTTGTGGGGGAAAGATAGGGATTATTGGGGGTGTTTCCAGTCGGTGCCCTGTCATCCGGCATACTTTTTCCCGGCCGGTGCTGCGTGGTTATTGAGCAGGCTTTATCTTCACAACCTTAGTTTGGAACGAAGTAGATAATGGTATGGCAAGACGGGTATTACTTTTCAGAATGAAGTTGGGAATCATCGGATGGGTGTTGTGTCAGAGCCTGGGGCTGTGGGCGCAGACCAGCCATGAGTGGGCCGGTGAGTGGAAGGGCAGTATCGGGATTCCGGGCTCACCGCTGGAGTTGAGCATAGCGTTGCGCTCCGCCGAGGGCACCTGGACGGGCAGCCTTGACATTCCGGTGCAGTTTATCAAAGGAATGAACCTGGACGAGCTTTACATCCGGGAGGATTCTATTTCGTTCCGGCTAAGCAAGGTGCCGGGCAATGCCAGTTTTACGGGCACCATTGCCGGAGGCGACGCAAAGATCAGCGGCATTTTCAAACAGAGTGGGTTCAGCTTTCCGATGAATTTGCAGAAGCAAAACCCTGCGGACGACATTGCCGAAGAAAAGCGCCTGCAAAAAGCGGTGGAAACACTGCGCCACCTGGCTGACTCGCTGAGGGAAAAGGCGGGGGTGCCGGGCCTCGGCTGGGGCATGGTAAAAGACGGCAGGGTGCTGCTGGCTGAGGGTTTTGGTTATGCCGATCCCGTCAGAAAGTCGCCGGTGGATGCTGACACCCGTTTTGCCATTGGCTCCTGCACCAAGGCCTTTACGGCCACCTGCCTGGCCATGCTGGCAGCGGAGGGCAAGTTGGACTGGGAAACACCGGTGAAAACCTACCTGCCGGACTTCCGGCTGTACGATGATTTTGCGACGGAAGAGATGACCGCCGCCGACTTGCTGACACACCGCTCGGGACTGCCCCGGCACGACCTGGTGTGGTACGGCAGCGATCTGAGCCGTCGGGAACTGTACGCCCGCCTGCCCTACCTGCGCCCAAGCCGGAGCTTCCGGGCAAAGTTTCAGTACCAGAACCTGATGTACATGACGGCCGGACTGCTGGTGGAGACATTGTCGGGCAGCACCTGGGAGGATTTTGTTCAGAAGCGGATCTTCGGGCCCCTGGGCATGGAGCGTTCCAACCTGTCGGTAAGGCAAATGGATGAGACTGACAATTGTGCCCTGGCCTGCCGGCGCGATGAGGCCGGTGAGTTGCTCAAAATGCCCTACCGGAACATTGACGCCATCGGGCCGGCGGGGTCCATCAACTCTACGGTGACGGACATGCTGAAATGGGTGCAGTTTCAACTGGATTTGGGAACCTTCAATGGCACGGAACTGCTGCCCGCTGAAGAAGTCCAAAACATGCACCGGCCCCACATGATCGTGACCGGACCCATGCAGACCATCCTTTCAGGGCCGGGTATTTCCAACATCAATTACGGTTTCGGCTGGTTCACTTATGTGTACCGGGGCAAGACCATCTTGCAGCACGGCGGCAACATTGACGGCTTTTCGGCCATGGTGTTTCTGGTGCCGGAGGAGCGGCTGGGCATGGTGCTGCTCACCAACCTGAATGGCAATTCGCTGCCCACGGTGCTGGCACACAGCGCTACGGACATTTTATTCGAAATGGAGCCCTTTGACTGGTACACTGCTGTTTCTGCGAAGCGAACAAAAGCCAACCTCAGAAGCGACAAAGCCCGAAACCGCATCCCCGGCACCCGGCCGCAACATGCGCTGTCGGAATACACCGGCACCTATCACAACGACGGCTATGGCGACATGACCATTGCCCTGCAGGATTCAGGACTTACCGTTGCCTTCAACGACTTCCACACAAAACTGGAACACTGGCATTACGAATCGTTCAGGGCCATGGACGCCGGTTCCGGACGGGAGAATTTTCTGACTTTCTACACGGGCCGTGACGGCCGGGTGGAAAGCTTCACCACCATGCTGGAGCCCATGGTGCCGGACATTGCCTTCAAACGGGTGCCGCCCGCCTATCTCTCCGACCCCGCCTACCAGCAAAGCCTGACGGGCGATTACGAACTGGCCGGCATGGTGGTCACCGTCTTCCGGAAAGGGGACCTGCTGCAGGCCAGGGTTCCCGGCCAGCCGGTGTACACCCTGCTGCCTTACGACGACGACGAATACAAGCTCAAAGGCCTGAATGGCTACCACATGAAGTTTCTCAAATCCGCCAACGGGCAAGTTAGCACCCTGAAGATCACCCAACCGGAAGGGGTGTTTTTGGCGAAGCGAAAGAAGGGGGAGAAATTGAGGAATCGAGGAATCGAGGAATTGAGGAATTAACCCACGTTTGCCAAACCTTTGGAGGTTTAGTAAACGTAGCTATACGGATGCCCCATTCCACTCCCTCCTCGATTCCTCAATAAGGACCTGGCCCGGTCAGTTCCTCAGTTCCTCAGTTCCTCAGTTCCTCAGTTCCTCAATTCCTCAATTCCACAGTTGAACCCACGTTTACTAAACCTTTGGAGGTTTAGTAAACGTCCAATAAGGGCGTAGCCCGGTCAGTTCTTCAGTTCCTCAATTATCAATGGCCAATTGAAAATCCGACTCAAAACTTTCCGGCCGGGCTTCGGCGAGGATATTTTTCCAATTTTTCGGAACAGAGCCGGGGCTGAGCAGGCAGCCGGGGGTCAGGTAAGGATAGAGCTGGTCGTAGCGCTTTATTTTACTCATGGATTCCCTTCGGTAAACATTGGTGCGGTTGATTTTATCCGGATGGTCAATGCCGGCGGCGGCCATCAATTCCACGAAGGCCTCAACTGTATGGCGGTGGAAATTGGCCACCTTTAGTTTTTTATCGGAAATGACCAGCCCGCTGATCAGTTCCGGATCCTGGGTGGCTACGCCGGTAGGGCAGGTGTTCTTGTTGCATTCCAGGGCTTGTATGCAGCCCAGGGCCAGCATCATTGCACGGGCAGAGTAGCAGGCATCGGCGCCCAGGGCAATGGCCCGGAACATGTGGAAGCCCGTGAGGATCTTGCCGGAGGTGAGGATTTTGATGTGGCGTTTGAGACCAAAACCGATCAGGGCATCGTAAACGAAGGCGAGCCCTTCCCGGTAGGCCATTCCGACGGAATTGGTAAACTCCAGCGGGGCGGCTCCGGTGCCGCCTTCACCGCCGTCAACGGTGATGAAATCGGGCAGAATACCGGTTTTTACCATGGCCTTGCAAATGGCTGCAAACTCGCTTTTGCGCCCAACACAGAGCTTGAATCCTATGGGTTTTCCCCCGGACAAGTGCCGCAATTGCTCCACGAATTTCAACAACTCCAACGGGTTGCTGAAGGCGGTGTGGGCAGGCGGAGAGATGACATCCACTCCGGGATGCACCCCCCTGATCTCTGCAATTTCCGGCGTGTTTTTCCTGGCCGGCAGGATGCCTCCATGCCCGGGCTTTGCCCCCTGTGAAAGCTTGATCTCTATCATCTTCACCTGCGGCAATGCTGCTTTCTCACGAAAGGCCTCCGGGGAAAATTTCCCGTCTTTCGTTCGGGAACCAAAATAACCGGTACCCAACTGGTAGATGAGGTCCCCGCCGTGCTTCAGGTGGTAGGTGCTGATGCCGCCTTCGCCGGTGTTGTGGGCAAAACCACCGATTTTGGCGGCCCCGTTCAGGGCTTCTACAGCAGCGTGCGACAGCGAACCAAAAGACATGGCCGACACATTCAGCACACTGGCGGAATAAGGGCCCCCGCACTGGGGCCCGCCAATGAGCAGGCGGGGTGAATGGTCCAGCGTGGACGCATCCAGCGCCGCAATGGAATGGTTCATCCACTCGTACCCTTCCCGGTACACGTCGAACTGGGTACCAAAGGGCGCGGTGGACAACTGCTCATCGGCCCTCCGGTAAACCACCTCCCGGAATACCCGGCTGATGGGCGTGCCGTTGGTGTCGGATTCGATGAAATACTGGTAGATCTTCGGCCGGAGCGATTCCATGATGAACCGGCCATGACCCAAAACCGGGAAATTCCTCAGGATGCTGTTTTTCTTCTGTAAAAGATCGTAATACCCAATGGCCAAAACCGGAATGACCACCACCAGCGACCAAATGAACGGCGGCCAGATCAAAGTGCACACTCCAAAAACAAAGAGGGAAATACCTACTGAAAAGGCGATGAATTCATTGCGCATAATGCTGATTCTTTTGAAAACCGGGCTTCCCGGACCTAACAGCTGCTCCGGGAAAATTCATTCGAAGCGCTGGAAAGTTAGCATTTGCAACATCCATTCAAAGAACACAGCAAAGTATCTGTTGCGATTAGGACAATGCAGGTAAACAAGGCCACTGGGAATCTGCGAAGCAAAAGAGAAGTCAATGAGGCTTTCAAAGTAAAACTCATCCAGCCCCATCAACTTCAGGAACCCCTATCAATAGTTCTTTGGTAGCGTTAATGAAAGCTGGGATGTACACCTTGGAAAATCACACAAGCAAAACGGGGAAAGAGGCTTTATTCAGGGCGGTAAACAAGGGATTTACTGAATGGCCAAAGGTAATTCAAATAGTTTGAATTTCCATCACATGATGATGTGAGTAGGGTGTAGGGTGTAGGGTGTAGGGTGTAGGGTGTAGGGTGTAGAGAGTAGAGAGTAGAGAGTAGGGAGTAGGGAGTAGGGAGTAGGGAGTAGGGTGTAGGGAGTAGGGAGTAGAGAGTAGAGAGTAGAGAGTAGGGTGTAGGGAGTAGAGTGTAGAGTGTAGAGTGTAGAGTGTAGGGTGTAGGGAGTAGAGTGTAGAGTGTAGAGAGTAGGGTGTAGGGTTGGGGAGTAGGGAGTTAACTCCATGTCAAAACTCTGTTCAACTCGGTGGTTAAAAAGAGTAGGGAGTAGCCTGTCCGGCTGGCCAGACGGGGGAGTAGGGAGTAGGGTTGGGGCACCATCTCCGGATGACGCTGTGATCAAACTCTGTTCAACTCTGTGGTTAAAAAGAGTAGGGAGTAGGGAGTAGGGAGTAGGGAGTAGGGAGTAGGGAGTAGGGAGTAGGGAGTAGGGAGTAGGGAGTAGGGAGTAGGGTGCAGGGAGTAGGGTGTAGGGTGTAGGGTGTAGGGTTTAGAGTGTAGAGAGTAGGGAGTAGGGAGTAGGGTGCAGGGAGTAGGGAGTTAACTCCATGTCAAAACTCTGTTCAGCTCTGTGTTACAACTCTGTTTAACTCTGTGGTTAAAAAGAGTAGGGAGTAGCCTGTCCGGCTGGCCAGACGGGGGAGTAGGGAGTAGGGTTGGGGCACCATCTCCGGATGACGCTGTGATCAAACTCTGTTCAACTCTGTGGTTAAAAAGAGTAGGGAGTAGGGAGTAGGGAGTAGGGAGTAGGGAGTAGGGAGTAGGGAGTAGGGAGTAGGGAGTAGGGAGTAGGGAGTAGGGTGCAGGGAGTAGGGTGTAGGGTGTAGGGTGTAGGGTTTAGAGTGTAGAGAGTAGGGAGTAGGGAGTAGGGTGCAGGGAGTAGGGAGTTAACTCCATGTCAAAACTCTGTTCAGCTCTGTGTTACAACTCTGTTTAACTCTGTGGTTAAAAAGAGTAGGGAGTAGCCTGTCCGGCTGGCCAGACGGGGGAGTAGGGAGTAGGGTTGGGGCACCATCTCCGGATGACGCTGTGATCAAACTCTGTTCAACTCTGTGTTACAACTCTGTTTAACTCTGTGGTTAAAAAGAGTAGGGAGTAGCCTGTCCGGCTGGCCAGACGGGAGAGTAGGGAGTAGGGTTGGGGCACCATCTCCGGATGACGCTGTGATCAAACTCTGTTCAGCTCTGTGGTTAAAAAGAGTAGGGAGTAGGGAGTAGGGAGTAGGGAGTAGGGTTGGGGCACCATCTCCGGATGACGCTGTGATCAAACTCTGTTTAACTCTGTGGTTAAAAAGAGTAGGGTTTGGAGTACTAGCACTGGAGGCAACTTTGTGGATCTCCGTGCTTCCACTGAGTTTCTCCGTGTCAGTCACGAGTCACGAGTCACGTGTCACGTGTCACGAGTCACGAGTTACGAGTCACGAGTCACGTGTCACACCACACATCGCCCTGCGCCATTGGAGGAAGCCGGAGATGCACAGGAGCAGGTACACAAAATAGAGGCCGGAGGTGAAATACAGCCCTTTGAGCAGGTAGATGGGGATGGCTACCAGGTCAACGAGGATCCAGATGATCCAGTTGTCTATTTTCTTTTGGGCCAGCAGGTACTGGGCACAGAGGCTGGCCACAGTGGTGTAAGCGTCGAAATAGGGAAAGGAAGCGTCGGTGTTGTGCTGCATTACGGTGCCCCAACTCAGACTGCCGGCAATGATGATCACCGAAAACAGAAGGATGCGGGGGCGGCTCAACCGGGTGATGAGTACATCGGGGGCATCGTTGTGGCGGCGGGACCAGTTGTACCATCCGTAAATGTTCAGGAAGAAATAAATAACGTGAAGAATGGCATCGGAATAGAGCTTTGAGACGAAAAAAATGTACACGTAAATACTCACCGTCACAATGCCAAAGGGCCACGCAATGATCTTTTCCTTTGTCAACAAATACACATGCACCAAACCGCTGATGGTGGCTATGATCTCCAGAATGGTCAAAAGGTCCATGGTCTATGTGGTTTAACCTACGTTTACTAAACCTTTGGAGGTTTAGTAAACGTCATCCCAGTGGGGAGTAGGGAGTAGAGAGTAGGGAGTAGGGAGTAGAGAGTAGGGAGTAGGGAGTAGAGAGTAGGGAGTAGGGAATAGCTAGTCCTTTCATCCCTCATCCCTCATCCCTCATCCCTCCCCCGATGCCGATAATTATCGGCACGGGGCATCCCTCGTCCCTCGTTCCTCGTTCCTCGTTCCAGCATCCAGTCGGCTACTTTGTTCATCACCGTTTTTGCGATGGGTTCATTGTGCAGTTCGTGGTAGAAACCATTGTAAAGTTCAAGATGCACATCACCGGTGCATCTTTCTGCCAGTTCTGAGCTGCCGTGAAAGTCGGTGATTCGGTCGGCAGTGCCGTGCATCAGCAACAGGGGTACCGGGAACATTCCTGAAAAAGCTTCCAGCTTACGGGCGGCTTCCAGCATGGTAAGGCCGGCGGCCACGCTGATGCGGTCGTGCACCAGGGGGTCGGCTTTGTAGGCTTTGGCAACCTCGGGGGAGGTGGCGAGGTCGAGCGGATTCAGGCCATTGCTTTGGGCAAATCCCGGACAGATGCCCCGTATCAGTTTTGCGAAGCGAAGCAAAGATTTTGAGGGATTCTCGTGGAGGCGGATCCAACTGCTCTGGGCTATGACGCCGGCAACAGAACCTGGATTTTGCAAGGTGTAATTCAACACAACGTTGCCGCCCATGCTCTGCCCCAACAGAAAAACCGGTATGCCGGGGTGAAGGCTTTTTGCTTCATCCCGCAACACATTCACGCACCGGAAAATTTCATCAAGAGAGCTGAAATGCCCTCTACTACCCGTGGTTTGTCCGTGGCCCGGCAAGTCAATGGCCAGACAGGAGATGCCCTTGCGGTTCAGAAACCGGGCGTAGTTTTCATACCGGCCGCTGTGTTCGCCGAGTCCGTGCACAATGCACAAGACCGCTTTTGACTTTTCAGCTGGCCAGTGGCGGAAAAACACAGGCCTCCCTCCCGGAACGTTTAGTGTACTTTTCATTAAGCTGGGTTTTTCTGTTTGTGCTATTTGATACCGGCTATTGACGACACGATACAAAGGCGCAAATACCACCAAATGATTTCTTTCATTAAAGTCTTGCCCTGCAACAGCGAAAATACGTTTTGCACCGCAGGTTGCAGTACAATGTCAGGGCGTTTGGGCTTTTCCTGGTTAGACGTTGCGGTGCAACGGTGACTTGTTTGGGCTTATTCCCGGTTAGACGTTGCGGTGCAACGTCTCTACCCTCGTCCTCAATTCCTCGATTCCTCGATTCCTCCCCCGATGCCGAATTTTTTCGGTACGGGGCTCGATTCCCCGTCTGGCCTGCCTGCCTGTCGGCTAGACAGGGCGCCAGCCTGTCCCTGTCCGGCTGGACAGACGGGCGGCGGCCAGACGGGCCGGACAGGCTCAAATCCTCAATTCCTCGATTCCTCGATTCCTCTCCCGATCCCGAATCCCGTCCCGAAATCCTTCGGGATCGGGATCGGGATCGGGATCGGTATCGGCTTCGGTGTCGGGATTAACGCATCAACAACACATCCCCCTCGAAAATTTCTGTGTGGCCGTCGATGAAACGCACTTTGGCGAACCAGGCGAAAACGCCGGCATCCATTGGTTTGCCTTTGTGACGGCCGTTCCAGCCACGGGAAACGTCGTTGGGGGCAAGGTTTTCCACGGCGAAAACGTTGGCGCCCCAGCGGTCAAAAATCATGAATTGTTCCACCACCTCCACCTGATTTCCTGCGAACACGGTAAGAATGTCGTTGATGCCGTCGCCATTGGGGCTAAAGGCGTTGGGCACGTAGATGCGCCGCACTTTCCTGACGGTCACCTGCACCTCATCGGTCACGGTGCAACCCTCCTCGCTGGTGGCAACCAGGGTGTACAGAATGTCGTCTTCCGGTGTAGAGAGGGGCTCGGGGCAGTCGGTGCAATCCAGGTAATCGGGTGGTGACCAGGCCCAGGTGGCGGGCTCAAAATTCCGTTGTGCCAGCAAGGTCACCGATGCCCCCAGGAGCACTTCATAGCCACTGCCCAGGTCGAGGAAGAGTTCCGGTGCAGGTTGCACCTCCACATTCAGTTCCAGCACCACGCCCGTGGCATCAATGATCTCCACCAGGTGCGGCCCGGCTTCCACACCGGTAAAAACAACGGGGAAGCTATCCGTGGTCACCTGATCGAATACATCGAAAATGACCGTGTACGGCGGCAGCCCGCCCGTGGCACCGCCCACCGTCACCGTTCCGTCAAAGCCGCCGGGGCAGGCCGGTGAAGTGGTTGAGACGAAAGCCTCCAGGTCGCCCTCGTACATCAGGGTGACGTGCAGGGTGGAATCGCAGCCCGTGTAGCTGCCGCCCGGAAACAACTCCGTACCGCTCAGGTTGGTGTGGTCGTACAAGGTGCCGTTCACCACGATGAACTCACCCGGTTGCAGGATGGTGTCGAGGTAGCCTACGGCCGGCGGGTAATAGCTTACCGAAACCAGGATGGTAGAGTCGCAGCCGTCCACGCTGCCGTTGGGCACCACCTCCGTGCCGGTGGGATTGGAGGCGTTGTAGAGGTTGCCGTTCACGTAAATGAATTCTCCTGAGCACAGGCTGGTATCCAGGTTCACCACGACGGGTGGTGCAAAAGTCAGGTTGATGTTGACGATGCTGTCGCAGCCATTCACGCCGGCACCGGGAAGAATCTCCGTGCCGCTGGGATTGGCAGCGTTGTAAACATTGCCATTGACGGTGATGCTGCCGCCATCGCAAAGCTCGTCGGTCAGGTTGTTCACTGCCGGCGGGTGGAAATCCAGGTTGACCACCACCGTGCTGTCGCAGCCGGTATAGCTGCCACCGGGTATCACCACGGTACCGGCCGGATTGTTTTCGTCGTAAACCGTGCCGCCAATGGCAATGCTTTCACCCGGGCACAAGGTTGCGAAGAAAGCCCCAAGTGCGGGCGGGTAGAAATTCAGGTTGACGTTCACAACACTGTCGCAGCCGTTCACACTGGCACCGGCCAGCAACTCGGTACCTATGGGGTTGGCCTCGTTGTAAACATTGCCGTTGATCACGACGCTGTCGCCGGGACAAAGGGTGCTCAGTAAATCGCCCTCGGCAGGGGGGTAAAAGCTCAGGTTGACCATCACCGTGCTGTCGCAACCCAGATAAGCGGCACCCGGCAGTACCTCGATGCCCGACGGGTTGACCGCAGAATACACCGTGCCGTTCACCGTGAGGGTCTGGGTGGAGCACAGCGTGGAATCGAGATTGAAAATTGCCGGAGGCGAAAACACCAGCGCTACGTTGATGATGGAATCACAACCCAGGTAGCTCCCGTTGGGGATGGTCTCCGTCCCGCTGGGGTTGTTTTCGTCGTAAACAACGCCGTTGACCAGCACGCTGCCACCGGGGCACAAAAGGCTGTCCAGGTCATTCACTACGCCGGATGAAAAGGTCAGTGCCACATTGATGGTACTGTCGCAACCCGTGTAGCTGCCGGCGGGGATCACTTCCGTTCCGGTGGGGTTGTTTTCGTCGTAAACGGTTCCGTTGACCACCAGGCTGTTGCCGGAGCAGAGGTTCTGTTGCAGGTCGAACACCGCTGCCGGGTAGAAGCTCAACTGCACATTGATGGTGGAATCGCAGCCCAGGCTGCTGCCGCCTGCTATCACTTCCGTTCCGGCAGGGTTGTTTTCGTCGTAAACAATGCCGTTCACCAGCAGGCTCGCACCGGCACAGAGGGTGTCCACAATGTCCACCGTCACTTCCGGCGCCACAAAGAGGGTTTCCTCCGCCTGGTTGTTGTTGTCCACCAGGCAGTTGGCATCCTGCAGTTCGATGGTGAAAACCGTCACCATGCCGGTATCAATGTCGTAATCGGCGGGGCAAACGGTCAGGGTGAAAGTGTTGGCGTTGCCGGTCAGGCTGTCCACGGCCAGGCCGTTGGCACTGTTGATGCCGTAGCGCAGGTCAAAGGGTGCCACACCGCTGAAGGTCAGCGTGAAATCGTAGCAATCGCCCTGGCAGATGGTGTCGCCCGGGCTGATGTTTACCGAAGGAAGGTAAAAACTGACCGGCACCCCCTGTGCCACTGAAAGGCAGGGGTCGGTAAGGTCCACCCCACCGCTGCCGTCGTCATTGCCGGCCACGGCAGAAACGTAATAGGTCTGCCCGGCTTGCAGGCCTCCCGGCCAGGCAAATGTTGGGCTGGCGCTGGTGGCCAGGATGTTGCCGAGGGTGGTGCCGCTGCTGTCGTGCAACACGAAGATCAGCAGGTCGTCGGCATCCAACACCTCGTCGCCGTTGTGCACCACGCTGAAATCACTGCCTTCGCAAAGCATGAGCGTGGACGGCGGCAACTGCATGGTGCCGGCAGAAGTGGCACAATTGCAGTTTCTGACGCCGGTGATGGTCACCGGACCGCAGGCATTGCCGTCGTCCACCAGGAAGTTGTACGGGGTGCCGCTCGGAATGGGTGCGGAAGTAAAAGCGGCGCCCGCGGGGTTGCCGTTCACCGTATAGCTGTTTGGGTCGCCTCCGGCAATGTCGAAACTGACGGTGTATTCAAAGGTGTTCAGATCGCAGGTATCGGTAATGTTGCTGACAGTGGGCGGCAGCAGCAGTTCCACACTGGTGTAGGCCGTGTCTGCACAGCCCGGAGCCAGGTAAACCAGGGGATGCGCCCCACCCTGCCCTGCCGGCGGATACAGGGTGTCGTTGGAAACATTGGCGCCAAACCAGGCACCCCCGGGGTAAGCCGGGTCTTCGAGCTGGCTGAGGTCAAAGGCTGCCCCGCCGGCACAGGTGGAATCCTGGAGCAGGCTGGGCTGCGCCGGTGTCAGCACCTCCATGTTTGTCGTAGCGCCTGCGGCGCAATTGGCCGAAGGGGTAAAGGTCAGCGCAATGCTGCCGCTCAGCCCGGCCGGGTCGAATTCGGTTCCGCTCACCCCGGTGCCCGACCAGGTTCCGTTGGGAAAAGCGGGGTCCTGAAGGCCGGTCAGGTCGTACAGGCCGCTGTTTTCACAGATGGTGTCGGCAGCCAGGTTTGGTACCGCCTCAGGTGTAATGATGAGCGTTGCCGTGGCGGTGTCGGCGCATTGCCCCGCCAGGGGCACGAAAAACAAGCTAATGGTATCGGGCCCCACCACGATGGGGTACAAGGTGTCTGTGACCACACCCGGCCCGCTCCAGTGGCCGGCAAAGCCCCCCTGTATGGTGTCCAGCGGCAGCAGCAGTTCGCTTTCGCAAACGGAAGCCGGCAACCCGCTGATGACCGGAATATCCGCCGGGCGGATGTACAGGGTATCGTTGGCACCGGAGGCACAGGCTGAGGCCGCCGGCGTGAAGGTCAGGACCAACAGTCCGGTATCAGCCACGGCAGGAAACAACGTGTCGTTGCTGACCCCGGCCCCGCTCCAGGTGCCACTGACGCCCCCCTGCGAGGTGGGCAGGGCCAGTGGTTCGTCCAGCACACAGAGGGTGTCGGGCAGGCCGCTGAGCTGCACCGTATCACCCGGCACAATGGTCACATCGAAAGTTGACAGGGTGGCGCATTCGCCGGGAGCCGGTGTAAAAAGCAGGGTGTTGATGCCCGTGCCGGCCTGGGCGGGGTCCAGCGTATCGGCTGCCACACCGTTGCCGCTCCAGGTGCCGTTGTAACCGCTCTGAACGGTGGGCAGGGCCAGGGGCGGATCCGCAATGCAAAGGGTGTCGGGGATGCCACTGATGGTAACGGGCCCCGGCACATTCACCGTGATGGTGGTGTTGGTGGCCTGGGCACAGGCACCGGTAGGGGTGAAATTAACTGTCACATTGCCGGACAGGCCGGACGGGTTGAAACTGGTTCCGGAAACGCCGGGGCCCGTCCAGGTGCCGTTGGGATAGTTGGGGTCCTGCAGGTTGGTCAGGTCATACAGCCCGGAATTGGAACAGAGGGTATCGGTGCCCAATTGAGGAGTTGGCGCCGGGTCCACGGTCAGCGTCACGGGCACAAACTGCGAATAACAGGTTCCGTCGAAAACCTGTGCGAAAACCACCGTATTGCCGGAGGTGAAGGAAGCCGGATTGCCGATGGCGGTGTTGCCGTTGGGGTCCATGAACCACAGCACGGTGTTGCCGCTGTTGCCGTTCACCACGCTGTTGACACTGGTCAGGTCGAAAGTGGCCGTGTTGTTGATGCCGCATTCCGAAAGTGAGGTGCCAGTGGCCGTTGGGGCCTCGTTGACGGTGACCTGCATGGTGTTGGGGTTGGCGCACTCGCCCGGGTTCGGGGTGAAGGTGAGGGTGTAGGTGCCGCTCAGCCCGGCCGGGTTGAAGCTGTTGCTGCTCACCCCGGTGCCCGACCACAGACCGTTGATACCGCTTTGGACGGGGGACAGCGCTACGGGGTCGTCGTTGCTGCACAGGGGACCGACGGGTGTCAGTGCCGGTGTCACCGGGGTCATGAAAGTCACCGTGAAACTCTCTTCGTCTTCACAACCATTGGCACCGTCGTAAATGTAATAGGTGCCGGAGGTGGTGATGGTGTTGCCGGGCTGATAGGAAGTGCCGGTGCCGCCGGGGCCGGTGTAATAGGCCTCGTTGCCGGTCAGGTTGGTGCCGGTGATGGGCGGAAGGGTGTAGCTGCTTCCGCAAATGTTCTGGTTGGGCAAGGGGTCAATGTCCGGGGCCGGATTACCGAGGGAAACGGGCGGCGAGGCGCAGCCGTTGTTGCCGTAAGAGGCCGGCGGCAGGAAGTAGTCGCCGTTGGCACCGGAGAGCAGGCTTCGGTCGTAAACATAGCTGTTGGAGCAGCCGTTGCTGTTCAGCCCGATGGTGGTGGTGCGCATGCCGGAGCCCGTATTGGAAAAGGCCCCCACCGAGCGGGCACAGGTACTCTGGATGACGTAAATGCACTGGTTGTTGGTACACACCGAGGAAAAATCGTAGGTGGTGTTGGCGCTGGAGGCTGTTTGCAAAACCACAAAGGAGTTGGGCGGGATCATGAAGCCCGGCCCCACGGAAATGACGTTGGAGCAGCCCGTGATCATTGACGCATTGCCAGGCTGTATGTTGCAGGCCCCGGCACCGAGGTTGATGTCGTTGTTTTCGGGGCCGCCGAAGTTGTTGTTGGGGTCAAAATCCACATAGAGGTCGCCGGGGTCGAAGCCACCGCCGGAGTTGATGATCATGAATTCATTGGAGGATTCCGGGCCGCAGGCGTCCACCAGGATGGCGGCTACAAAAGGGCATTGTGCCGAGGCGGTTTGCTGTTTTGCCGAAGCAAGAAAAAAGAAAAAGAACAAAGCCAGGGCTGCCCGGGGGAAAGATGACAGACAACGCAAAATGGTTTCACGGGCTGCATTTTCAGCATGAAATAATCGGCAAGTAATGGTCGGCATAAATGACAGTGTTTGTTCAGCAGGTACTCCCGTTTTTATTGTGCCTGGGTGTTTTCCTTCCTGAAGGTTCCGGAAATGGGTCTTCTGCAAGCCTCCTGAAGCTCCTTCATGGATAGTGGCAAAGGTAGTAAACCGGGCATTCCAAAGCCCGGGCTTTAACTGTCGCCCTTCTTAATAATTTCCGTTTTCTCTCCGAAATATTGCACAAAGCGCTGCATGTCCACCGCCAACTCCCGGTTTTGGGTGGCTTTGAAATAGGTGTCGGCCAGGGCCCGCAGGGTTTGGAAGAAAAAGCGGTCCATTTCGTTGACCTGCATGTCTTTGGTCCACAGGTCTATTTTCACCGTGTCCAGGCTTTCCCGGTCGAACAAGGAGAGCAGCATGGCCTTGCACTCAGCGCCGGTGGGATTGTCGTCGGCCTCCCAGTGAATGGCCTCGGGAACGCTTTGATCGTCGAGCGTGACTGTGATTCGAAGTTGAGATTTATTAGGCATTGTTGTGGGTTGTCGGTTGTCGGTTGTTCCCGAGCTTGCCTCGGGATCAGTTGGCGGTTATCAGTTATCAGTTGTCAGTTGTTCCCGGGCTGCTCCCGGGATCGGTTATCGTTTTGAATGCACCTCACGGAGAAGAGGTTTAAGCTGAGGGATGAGCTTGCCCGGCCCGTTTGGCCGCCGTCCGTTTTTCCATACAGGCTGCACAGACGAGGGATGAAAATGCTAGCGCCCCAAACTCTTCACCCCCGTCTGGCCTGCCTGCCTGTCGGCTAGACAGGGCGCCAGCCTGTCCGGCGGACAGACGGGCCGGACAGGCTACACCCTACACCCTACACCCTAAACCCTAAACCCTAAACCAATTCCGCGAGGTCCTGGAGCCAGTGGGAGGGGTAGATATGCACGCCGGGTTCCAGTTTTTGGGCGGCGCTGACCATGGCTTTTGCCACCACATCGGCTTCGATGGGGCGGTACTTTTTGAGCAGGCCACCGGTTACGCCGTCAATGAGTTTGCCCAGTTTGCCGGCAATTTCCTCGCCCCAGCGGTTTTCGTTTCGCTCTCCGAGCAATACAGAGGGCTGGAAAATGTGGATGGCCCAGAAGGGCAGTTCCCTAACCGCGGCTTCCAGTTCGCCTTTTACCTGTGAGTAGTAAAACAGGCTGTCCGGATCGGCACCCACGGAAGAGACCAGCAACAGTTGGTTGACGCCGTTTTCGGCGGCGGCGTTGGCGGCCCTGTAGTTGTAGGTGAAATCCACTTTGTAAAAGGCCTCTTTGCTGCCCGCTTTTGCCCGGGTGGTGCCCAGGCAAAGAAACAGGTCATCACCTTTTATCAGTTCCTGAAAATAGGAGGGGTTGTCAAAGTCCACCACGTTGTGGGTCAGTTTCGGATGGGTGATGTCCATCGGCCTGCGGCCAAAAGTGATGACCTTTTCGTAGGCTCCGTGCAAAAGCAGGAACTCCAGCAGGTGGCGTCCCACCAGTCCGGTGGCGCCAAAGAGCAGGGCGGTCTTGTAGTTTCTGGTTATTTCCATGCGTCGTCAACGCTTCAGCAGCTTGCCGGTTCTCACCACATTGCCGGATTTCACCTTTACGATGTAAATCCCCGGCTGCAAGCTGGCAAGATCGAGCTGGTACTGCACCTTGCCAGAGGGCTGCAACCGCTTGCTGATCAACAGTTTGCCCTCCATGTTGAGCACTGCCAGCACAGCGGGCTTGCCGTCATTGGCGGCGCAAGATACAACAGTGTGGCCGTTGGCGGGATTGGGGAAGAGTCTTAGATCGGCTTTTACCCGAAGGGGATCAAAAACAAAGGTGGAAGTATCGGGGTCCGGCAGCAGCGAATCCAGCGGATAGGTCATGATGGAACGGGCATGGGTGCCTGCTATCAGTTGCTTGTTGGCCACATTCAAATCCAGGTCGAAAACCGGTACGAAAGGCATGTTGCTGCCCAGGCGGTGCCACATTGTTCCGCCGTCGAGGGTGGCATAAACGCCGCCGTCGGTGGCAGCAAAAAGCACCGTATCCGCATAGCCGGGCACCACGAGCAGCTCGTTGATGGCCAGATCCGGCAGGTCACCGCTCACATCCGTCCAGGTGGTGCCGTTGTCGTCAGAACGGAAAAGGCGGGGGATGAATTCGTTGTCTTTGTAGCCGGAATGGGCGGCAAAAACGCGGTTTTTATCCGAAGGTGAAGCCACCACATCCGACACGAAGCGGTCGGGCAATTCACCGGAGATTTTTTCCCAGGTGTTGCCGTCGTCCGGGGAGCGCCAGATGTTGCCGTCGGCCGTTCCGACGAAAAGCAGACCCTGCGCGAGGGGCGACTCCGATATGGCGGTGATGTTGTGATAACGGGGATGAATAACCAGGCCGTCGGTGAGGTCCTCACTGATGGGTTCAAAGAGCGGAAAGACGCCGTTGCTGCTTTTGTAAAGCCGGTAAGTGCCGGCATAGAGTACATCCGGGTTGTGATGGCTGATGAGGTAGGGCATGTCCCAGTTTCTTCTATCGTCAGAATCAATGCCGTCATCAGCGGCGTAAAAATCGTAGCCCCCGTTGTCGGTTACGCTGATGTTGCCGTTTTGCGTCTCAACGTAGAACACCTCCTGAATTTCCGGATGGAAAGCGATCTGAAAACCGTCGCCACCGTAGATGCGTTCCCATTCGTTGATGTGTTGTGCGTTGCCGCCGGAGGTGCCGTTGTCCTGGGCGCCACCGTAATACATATCGGGCTGGTGCGGGTTGTAGCCCACCCGGTAGAATTGTGTCGTCGGAATGTTTTCGATGTCGGTCCAGGTGACACCGTCGTCGGTGCTTTTGTATAGGCCGCCGTCGGTTGCCAGGTACATATTGCCCGAAGGAGAAAAAACCAGGTCGTGTTTGTCAGCGTGGATGTTGTACTCCCACCAGGGCGGTCCCACCTGCTGCCAGCTTTGTTGGTCGGGCAGGTACTCCCACAGGTCAATGCCGAGTAAATAGAGCCTGTCGTCCATTTGCGGGTGCACGGCGAAGGTGCCGAAGTACCACCCGAAACCGCCCAGTGCCCCGTCGATGTCTTCTATGGGCAGGCTACTCCAGTTTAGGCCGCTATCGGTGCTCTTGTACACCCCCTGCACCTGTGAGTTGGTGCCGACGAAGCGGGCATATACCAGACCCGGCGTCAGCTTCGACAATGCCAGTGCGGGCCGGCCCTGGTTGCCGGTGGGCAGGCTGCCGGTCAACAGGCTCCAGGAGGAGCCGCCATCGGTGCTTTTCCAGATGCCGGCACCGGGCCCGGTGATGAGGCTCTCCCGGTTGCTGCGGATGCGATCCCAGCCGGCAGCGTAAAGGGTGCTCGGGTCAAAGGGGTCCATTTGCAGGTCGGTGACGCCGGCCTGGTCGCTGATGAACAGCACCTGAAACCAGGTCTGCCCGCCATCGGTGCTGCGGTACACCCCTCGCTGCAGGTTGCGCTCAAAAGGCAACCCCATGGTGGCCACATAAATGATGTCCGTGTCCTGCGGGTGGATAACGATTCGGGAAATGATGCTGGTTTCTTCCAGCCCCAGGTACTCCCAGCTCTGGCCGCCGTCCGGGCTTTTCCAAAGTCCGTTGCCAATCCACGGATAACCGGTGATGTTGGGGTCGCCGGTACCCACATATACCACGTCGGGGTTGAGCGGATCGAGGGCGATGTCGCCAATGGAGAGATTGGTTTGTTCGTCAAAAACCGGCAGCCAGTTGGCACCGCCGTCGGTGGTTTTCCAGACGCCCCCGGTTGAGAATCCAACATAAACGATGTCCTCGTTCTGGGGATTGACGGCAATGGTGTTGATGCGGGCTCCGATGTTGCCGGGCCCCTGCACGGTCCAGGCTTCGTCGAAGCCTGCGGTTTTCACCTGGGCTTTTTCTTTTGCTTCCTTCAAGGCATTGCGAAGGGCTTTCACCCCCAATTTCCCGTCGGGATAATTACGGGCCAGGTAGAAGTCTTCTGCCGGGTAGGTTTTTATTTCCTTCGGTAAATGCGGATCCGGGCCGGACTGGCAATTACCGAACAAGAGCGCAATGGTGAGAATGGGGAGTATCCACGAGCTTACTTTCATGGCAAAATGGGCGTATGTGTGTATTGTGAGAAGTTGCCCAAAACTAATGAACGGCTTTTGCACTGCCGTTGCCTCCATGTAATTTTTGGGTAATCTTGTCAGCCAGGCGGCTTTAGCTGCCTGGGGTGGGTTTAGCTGCCTGCGGTGGGTTTAGCTGCCTGATGGTGGGTTTAGCCACCTGACGGTGGGTTTAGCCACCTGACGGTGGGTTTAGCCACCTGATGGTGGGTTTAGCCACCTGACGGTGGGTTTAGCCACCTGCGGTGGGTTTAGCTGCCTGCGGTGGGTTTGGAAATGGGGAATAAAATACGCCCTGGCAAATTTTTGCCAGGGCTTATTGTCGTGACACCTTGTGTATATGGTTTAGTTGCTTCCCAAAACCCGGAATTCGGTTCTTCGGTTTTGTTGGTGTTCTTCTTCAGTACACTGCACGCCGTCTGCACAGCGATTGCGAAGACGAGTTTCTCCATACCCCCTTGCAATGAGCCGGGAGCGGGCTATCCCTTTGCCAACCAGGTAATTCACCACTGATTCTGCACGGCGCTGTGACAGGGCCATGTTCGATGAGGCAGATCCACGGGAGTCAGTATGTGAGGCTATCTCTACCTTGATGTTGGGCTTGGCTTTCATCAGGCTATAGATTCTTTCATCTATGATTCTCTTTGACTCAGAAGTGAGCCGGGCGCTGCCCAATTCATAATAAATTGGCAAAACGGTGTAGTCGGTCAGTTCGCAATCAATTTCTTCCCATACCAACACGCCGCCTTTCTTTTTCAGCACTTCTACCAACTCGTCAACGTATTTGGCAGGCACTGTTTCTTCATGAACAGTTTCATCTTTGACTTTGACCGTTCTGGTGAAAGTTTTGTATTCGGCGGGGATGTCAATCTCTTCAACCCAGGCTTTCTTTGCTATCACCCTTTTGCTGACGGTAATGTATTCAGGTGCTACCGGGGTGGTACCATAAGAAGCATCCCTGACAAGCTTCTGTACCTGGATGACTTTCGACTCTCCCGGCACTTTGACATAACACAATACCATACAATCGCGCGGGTCGGCAGAGGAGCAGTTGTTGGGGTCGTGGTTGTACTCCCACCGTGCAGTTTCCGGCTTCACTTCAATTTCTTCAATGTCACCGGTTAGTTGCGCCGGATCAATCTGAACGGTATTGTAACCCTCCTTGATCATAATTGTGTCAATGACCGTTTTGTACTCAGCCGGATGATAAATGAACTTCTTTGTGGGTTCCTTGACCATCACCTTGAAAGTCTCTGTCTTGAATTCAGCCGGCACTACTTCAAGCTTCTTATAGGCCGGAGCTACCATTACCCGCTTTTTTACAGTCTCATACACGTTGGGTGTCACGCAACGAACATAGCAACTGCCCGGATCCGGATTTTCCGGCAACTTGTTGACCTGGGCAAAGGCCACCATCGGTGTAATGAACAGGAGAATGGTGAAAATTGATAGTTTCATCATGAAGTACATTTAGTGAATAGTTAGAATTTGAATTGTCATCGCTTATGACTACTAAATGCATTCAAAGTAACCGTAATGGGAAAAAATTTGTGGAGTGTAGGGTGTAGGGTGTAGAGAGTAGAGAGTAGAGAGTAGAGAGTAGAGAGTAGAGAGTAGAGAGTAGAGAGTAGAGAGTAGAGAGTAGGGTGTAGGGTGTAGCCTGTCCGGCTGGCCAGACGGGGGAGTAGGGAGTAGGGAGTAGCCTGTCCGGCTGGCCAGACGGGGGAGTAGGGAGTAGGGTTGGGCACCATCTCCGGTTAACGCTGTGATCAAACTCTGTTCAACTCTGTGGAAATACTCTGTTTAACTCTGTGGTTAAAAAGAGTAGAGAGTAGGGAGTAGAGAGTAGGGAGTAGGGAGTAGCCTGTCCGGCTGGCCAGACGGGGGAGTAGGGAGTAGGGAGTAGGGAGTAGGGAGTAGAGAGTAGAGAGTAGAGAGTAGGGAGTAGGGAGTAGGGATTGAGGCGCTGGCACCTTCATCCCTCATCCCTCATCCCTCATCCCTATTTCCCCATCCTCCTACGCAATCGTCACGGATTGATCGAGGTAAACGCGCTGTACGGCGTTGATGATCTCCACGCCTTCCTTCATGGGGCGTTGGAAAGCTTTGCGGCCGAGGATGAGGCCGGTGCCCCCTGCCCGTTTGTTGATGACGGCAGTTTTTACGGCGTCAGCCAGGTCGGATTTTCCGCCGGAGGCGCCACCGGAATTGATGAGGCCGATTTTGCCCATGTAGTTGTGTACCACCTGGTAGCGGCACAGGTCAATGGGGTGGTCGGTGGTGAGCTTATCGTACATATCGGGCGTCCATTTTGAGAAGCCGATCTTTTCGAAGCCGCGGTTGTTGGCGGGCAGTTTTTGTTTGATGATATCGGCCTGGATGGTGGCTCCGAGGTGGTTGGCCTGGCCGGTCAGGTCGGCGCTGGCGTGGTAGTCCACTCCGTCTTTTTTGAATGCGCTGTTGCGGGTGTAGCACCACAGGATGGTGGCCATGCCCAGTTCGTGGGCCATTTGAAAGGCTTCGGCAATTTCGACGATCTGGCGGCTGCTTTCGGGTGAGCCAAAGTAAATGGTGGCACCCACTGCCGCTGCGCCCAGGTTCCAGGCTTCCTCCACGGTTCCGAAGAGGATTTGATCGAATTTGTTGGGATAGGTCAGCAGTTCGTTGTGGTTGATCTTGACGACGAAAGGAATCTTGTGGGCGTATTTGCGGGAGTTGAGCGCCAGCACACCAAAAGTTGTAGCCACGGCATTGCAGCCCGCTTCCATGGCCAGTTTGATGATGTTTTCAGGATCGAAATACGCCGGGTTTTTGTAAAAGGAAGCTGCCGCCGTGTGCTCGATGCCCTGATCCACCGGCAGGATGGACAGGTAGCCCGTGCCGGCCAGGTTGCCATGGTTGAAAAGTGCGGCAAGGTTGCGAAGCACCTGTGCATTGCGGTTGCTGCCTTCGAAAACCTTGTCGAGGTGATCGGGACCCGGCAGGGTCAGCCGGTCTTTGGTGATCACCTTGCAGGTGTGGTTGAGCAAGTCATCGGCCTGATCGCCGAAAAGGTCGTGGTAATCGAGTTGTTTCATTGGTGGAATATTTGATTTGGTTAAAGCAGTCGTATTGCTGGTTGTGAGGGGTTGATAAAGGTTGAGAGAAGTTGAGAGAGGAACGTCCCCCCCTAAACC
>JALWSS010000185.1 GCA_026993525.1 Saprospiraceae bacterium | reverse complement strand
TCCCTCAGCATGCCTGTGTCGATGGCTTCCTGCACCGAGCCCACGATGAGGCGGGCGCCCAGTTCCTTTACCCACCAGTCGCGGTATTCGATGGTTTCGTCAAAATTGTGACCGGTATCAATGTGCAAGAGCGGAAAGGGAATCCGGGCAGGGTAAAAAGCCTTTTTGGCCAGGTAAGAAACCAGTATGGAGTCTTTCCCTCCCGAAAAAAGCAGCACGGGGTTTTCAAACTGGGCTGCCACTTCCCGGAGCACAAAGATTGACTCAGATTCCAATTCTTTCAGGTGGTCAAGGCGGTAGTTCATGGGCTTATTTGCCGGCTCCGGGGTCTATCCGGTGTGTTGCCTGGTTCCCGGTTTTACCGAAGGAAATACATATTCAAAAAGCGTGTTGGCAGATTCTTCGGGTGTTTGTCCGCTCGTTTTGAGAATCAGGGCAGGATTTTCGGGCGTTTCATAAGGTGCGCTGACGCCGGTAAATTCCCTGATCTCCCCCTTGCGGGCCTTTTCGTACAGGCCTTTCACGTCTCTTTCTTCGCAAACTTCGAGCGGGGTATCCACGAATATTTCGATAAAATCCTGTTCGCCGATGATCGTTTTTGCGAGTTCCCGCATGTGGCGTTCGGGGCTGATAAAAGCGCAGATGGTGACCACGCCGCTGTTCAGGTAAAGTTTGGCCACTTCGGCAATTCGTCGGATGTTCTCCTGCCGGTCCTCGCTGCTGAAACCCAGGTTGCGGTTGATGCCGCTGCGGATGTTGTCGCCATCCAGCACCTGGCAAAAGACGCCGGCCGCAAACAGCTTTTTTTCGAGGAGTTGGGCGATGGTGCTCTTGCCGGACCCCGACAGGCCCGTCAGCCAGATGACCTTGCTGCGTTGCTCCAGGTAAGCTTCCCGGTCTGCCCGGCTGAGGATCTTGTCAAAATCCGGATGGATGTTTTTCAACCGCCCTTCGGGATAAATGACTGACACATGCCCTCCGCGACCCCATCGAATGTTTTGCCAGATGCGCTCATGAAAGTAATAGAGGATGACCTTGGTAAAGACTTCTGTTCCGCCAATGGAGAGGGCTTTGAGGGGATTGCCGGTAACCACCCAGGAGATGAGGGTTGTGTCGAGGGTTCCGAGGAAGCGCCAGGTAAATCCCTTCAGCAGGCTCCGCTTGTGGGTGTCGCGATGGGGCAAGGTTGAGGATTTTTGTTGCGTGGAATCGTTGAGTCAATTCTGCAAACAATTGTTACTCAAAAAAGCTGACTTCATGCAGGATTCTCTGCTGGCTGATACGGCTTCGCCTTTCATAAGTCGCGGGGGCTTATGACGATAAAGTTTTCCGGAACCGGGCTTCCTGCCTCTTTAGAAGAAGGCAGCAGGCCAATTTTGCAAAGCATATTGTTCAGGCCTTCGGCCTAAATGACTTTCCTCAACAAGCTGGCATCAATGGTCATTGACAGGGAGTAGCCGATGTTTTCGAGGGCCACCACCATTTTCTTTTTGCCCTGTTTTTCCACCAGGCGGCCTTTGATGCCGGTGAGCCGCCCGCCGATGATCTCCACGAGGTCACCCTCTTTCATCACGCCCATTTCAGCTTCCAGGTCTTTGACTTCCCCAACCACCCGGCGCATGATGTCTATTTCCGCTTCGGGAATGGCGATCAGGTTTTTGGAAAAGCGGATGAACTTCACCACGTTTTCCGTTTCCAGCACAGGCACGTATTGGTCTTTCACAATTCTGACGAAGATGTAACAGCTGATCAGCGGCAACTGCAACTGTTTGATCTTCCGGGTGTACCTGCGCGTCACATTCAGCAAGGGCAAATAATTCTCAATACCTTTTGCATCGAGCAGTTGTTTCACCACCTTCTCGCTTTTTGAGCGGGTGTAAACGGCAAACCAACGGGGTACCTCCGGATCGAGGTGGTTTTCATAGCCCGTATTTGCTGTTTTTACAGTGGTCATAAATGCCGTTTCAACAGCTGCTACCTGTGCCGGGGCCTGTTCACACAGTCACACCCCGAAGCGGGTCACAGCCTCCAATACAACAGGCCGTTCTGCCGGACGGTGCCGGGATCGTACATGGCTTTCAGGTCCAGCAGGATCGGCCTTTCTTTCATGATGGACTTGAAGTAATTCAGGTCCATGCGCTTGTATTCGTCGTGGTTCACTGCGGCTATCACCGCGTCGTAATCGTTGCTGGGTGCATCCATCAGGGTCAGCCCGTATTCATGGGCAAATTCGTTGGGCGATGCGTAGGGGTCCACCACGTGCACGTTGATGGAGTACTTCATCAATTCCTTGATAAGGTCCACCACCTTGCTGTTGCGGATGTCGGCCACGTTTTCCTTGAAGGTGACCCCCATCACCAGCACTTTGGATTCCTGCGGGATTTTGTTGCGGCTGATCAGTTTCTGTACCAGCCGCTGCGCGATGTGCGAGGGCATTTCGTCGTTGATGGTGCGGCCGCTGAGGATCACTTTCGGTTCGTAACCGATTTGCCGGGCTTTGTGCACCAGGTAGTAGGGGTCCACGCCGATGCAATGGCCGCCCACCAGACCCGGCACGAACTTCAGGAAGTTCCACTTGGTGCCTGCGGCGTCGAGCACCTCTTTGGTGTCAATGTCCATTTTGTCGAAGATGATCGAAAGCTCGTTCATCAGGGAGATGTTGATATCACGCTGGGTGTTTTCGATCACCTTGGCGGCTTCTGCCACTTTGATGCTGGATGCCTTGTAAATGCCGGCGCTTATAATCGCTCCGTAAACCTTTGCTATTTCGTCCAGCGCCTCTTCATCGGAGCCGGAGACGATTTTCAAAATCTTTTCGATGGTGTGCTCTTTGTCCCCGGGATTGATGCGTTCCGGTGAATAGCCCAGCTTGAAATCCTTTCCGAGTTCCAGGCCGGAGATTTCTTCGAGAATGGGCAGGCAATCTTCTTCCGTACATCCCGGATAAACCGTGGATTCATAAACCACGTAATCGCCTTGTTTCAATGCTTTTGCAACGGATTCCGTGGCGCCCAGAACGGGCTTGAGGTTGGGCACACGGGCCGCATCAACGGGCGTTGGCACGGCCACGATGAAAAAGTGCGCAGATTTGAGATCGGCGGCATCGGCGGTGAAATGGATATCCGCTCCCCCGAAGGCTTCGGGCGGCAATTCCTTGGATGGGTCCAGGCCTTGTTTCATCATGGCCACCCGGGGTTCGCTGATGTCGAAACCCACCACGCTGTATTTTCTGGCAAAGGCCAATGCCAGGGGCAGGCCCACATAGCCGAGGCCGATTACAGCAACTTTCTTTTTCTTACCGACCAGTTCCTGGTACATGAATCTTGGGTTTCGATAGTGTGTTTTCAATTCAGCTTTCCGAAGACCAGAGCAACAGCGCATCCTGGTAATGACCGCCGTTTCTCAGGCTTTCAAATTCTTCCGTTCCGTATACGAGGTACCTTATCTTCCTGGAAATCAACTCCTCGGCCTTTTCGGCCAATTCCAGCAGGTACTGCTTGTCCACCTCCCCGATGATCAAAAGGTCAATGATGGGGGAGTCGAGCCCCTTTGCAAATTCACCCACCAAAAAAACCTGACGGACGGCGCCAAGCCGGTTGATGACTTTGTCAATGATCTGGTCAATACCGATGGTTTTGAGAAGGATATTGTGGATTTCCCGGAAGAGGGGGTACTGCTCGTTGGCCTGGTACATCTTCTTGTTGCCATTCATGAATGACTTCAACATGCCAGCTTCCTCCATCTTGCTCAGCTCCATGCGGATGGCATTGGAAGATTCACCAAACTCCGACTCCAGGCTCCGCAAATAGGCGGTTGTGCTGCTGTTCAGAAAGAACTTCAACAGGAGTTTGATGCGGGTTTTTGAAGATATTAGTGTTTCTAGCATGTGGTTTTTGAGTACAAAAACTGCGCAAAATTGCACCAGCAAATATAGAAATCAAATCATACGATGGAAGGATGATTTAAAATCCAGCGGAAAATTTTCAAGATTTTGACCGTTTTGGGCTAAGTGCTTTTGTGCAATTCCCCGAAGCAATTTTGAACGGGGCAAAGATATTATTCAAATTCTTTATCCAAAGTTCCGACGCATTTTCTTTTTCCACAAAGTGATTTTTTCTGCTTCGCAAAACGGCATCTCCAACCGGCCCGGCATGCTGGAAAATTGCGCTATGTTTGTCCCATGCAAGCAGGAAGGGAAAAGGCCTCACCAACGAATGCCATCAACATGCTGAAGAAAGTTGTACCCCATACATTGGTTACAGACTACGACATCCATCTCATCAAAATGGGCAGGCACTACCGGCTGTACGACAAACTGGGCAGTCATCCGGTGCAGGTGAACGGGGAGTGGGGCACTTTTTTCGCCGTCTGGGCGCCCAATGCCCGGGAGGTTTCCGTCATCGGCAACTTCAATTTCTGGGACGAAAAAGCGCACCGGCTCTTTCTGCGCCCCGATGGCTCCGGCATCTGGGAGGGCTGGATACCCGGCGTGGGCAAGGGAACGCTCTACAAGTACAGCATTCTGGCACCCGACGGCCGCCGCCTGCAAAAGGGTGATCCCTACGCCCGCTACTGGGAGATTCCACCCAATACCGCCAGCATCGTGTGGGACCCCTATTACGAGTGGAAAGACGACAAATGGCTGAAAGCGCGCAAGTCAAAGGCCCAAAAACCCCAACCATACAGCGTTTACGAAGTGCATTTGGGAACCTGGAAAAAGACCGGACAAGGATTCAAATCCCTGAGTTACCGTGAACTGGCCGATGAACTCGTCAACTATGTTCTGAAGATGGGTTTCACCCATGTGGAGCTGTTGCCCGTGATGGAGCACCCTTATTTTCCGTCCTGGGGTTATCAGATCACGGGGTATTTCGCCCCTACTTCCCGCTTTGGTCAACCGGAAGATTTCATGTACCTGGTGGACAGCTTTCACCAGGCCGGCATCGGGGTTCTTCTGGACTGGGTTCCGTCGCATTTCCCCTACGATGCGCACGGGCTGGCAGACTTTGACGGAACGCACCTGTACGACCATGCCGACCCGCGCAAGGGCTTCCACCCGGACTGGAAAAGCGCCGTGTTCAACCACGGTCGCTGGGAGGTGCGCAGCTTTCTCATCAGCAACGCCCTGTTCTGGCTGGACCAATACCACATTGATGGGCTGCGCGTGGATGCGGTAGCGTCAATGCTCTACCTCGATTACTCCCGGAAAGAGGGCGAGTGGGTACCCAACCGGTACGGCGGCAAGGAAAACATCGAAGCCATTGAATTTCTGAGGGAGTTCAATTCCACAGTGCACCAGGACTTCCCCGATGTGATCACCGTGGCTGAAGAATCCACAGCCTGGCCCGGTGTCACCAGTCCTGTTGAGGAAGGGGGGCTTGGTTTTGACCAGAAGTGGATGATGGGCTGGATGCACGATATCCTGAAGTACTTCATGTACGATCCGTTCTTTAGAAAACACCACCACCACGAGCTGACATTCAGCCTGGTGTATGCCTTTTCAGAAAAATTCATGCTGCCCCTGTCGCACGACGAAGTGGTGCACGGCAAGGGCCCGCTCATTGACCGGATGCCCGGTGATGATGAACTGCGCTTTGCGGGGCTGCGGCTTTTGTTCGGCTATATGTGGACGCACCCGGGCAGCCAGTTGCTCTTCATGGGGAATGAATTCGGACAAACTTCGGAATGGAACATCGAACGGGGGCTGGAGTGGTGGTTGCTCGAAAAAGATTACCACAAGGGCGTGCAAAAGTGGGTGGCTGATCTGAATGCCTTGTACACCCAAAAGAAGGCGCTTTACGAAAAACAGTTTGAGGCCGAAGGCTTTGAATGGATCGAACACGCCGACTGGCAAAACAGCGTGCTTACCTTCATGCGGAAAGGCAATAAAGCCGGGGACATACTGCTCATTGCTGCTAATTTTACACCGGTATTGCGGGAAAACTACTCCTTCGGGGTTCCAAAATCCGGACAGTGGAAGGAAGTCCTGAACAGCGATGCCGTTGCCTATGGCGGGCAGGGTCGTGGCAATGACAAGCCCCTGAAAGCTGTGAAAAAAGAAATGCACGGCAAGCCATACAAGATCTCGATAACCCTTCCTCCCATGGCAATTGTTATCTTCGCACCCTTTTCTTCGCAAAAAAGGGTTTCTGCCCCGGTTGCGAAGCGAAAGAAAAGCACCAAAAAAGTTTCAGAATGACACATAAATCGGGATTCGTGAGCATCGTCGGCCGGCCGAATGTCGGCAAGAGCACCCTCATGAATGCCCTGGTGGGGGAGAAGCTTTCCATTATCACCCCCAAGCCGCAGACCACCCGGCACCGCATCATTGGCATCGTGAATGAAGACGACTACCAGATCGTCTTTTCAGATACACCCGGCATCATCGAACAACCCGGCTACAAGCTGCAGGAACTGATGAACAGCTTCGTGGAAGGGGCCCTGGAGGACTCCGACCTGCTGTTGTTCATGACCCAGCCCGGGGAGGTGTATGACGACGATGCACCCATCATCGGGCAGCTAAAAAGGGTGGAGATCCCGACATTTCTCATCGTCAACAAGATTGACCAAAGCAAACAGGCACAGGTACAGGGCCTCATTGATCTCTGGAAATCGAGGGTGGAGTTTGACGAAGTGCTGGCCATTTCTGCCCTGCACGCCGCCAATATCAACGACCTGCTCAAGCTCATCCTGCGGCATTTACCCGAAGGGCCACCGTTTTACCCGAAGGATCAACTAACCGACCGGCCGGAGCGTTTCTTCGTCGCCGAAATTATCAGGGAAAAGATATTTGAACAGTTTCAACAGGAAATCCCCTATTCAACCGAGGTGCATGTGGAGACCTTCAAAGAAACGGAAACCAAGAGCGGTGAACCCCTCGTCCGGATTCATGCCTTCATTTATGTGGAACGGGAATCACAGAAGGCCATCATGCTGGGGCATCAGGGTAAGTCTATCAAGCAACTTGGTGCTGCCGCCCGAAAGGCCCTGGAACAATGGCTGGAAACCAAAGTTTTCCTCGACCTCCACCTCAAAGTGCGCGAAAAGTGGCGCAAAGATGAAAGGCAACTGAAGCGGTTTGGGTACCAATGAGTGTGTAAAAGTTGTCTGTTGTCGGTTGTCAGTTTCCAGTTTTTGGCCAGACAACAGACAACAGACAACAGACAACAGACAACTGATAGGAAATGGGAAATATAGTAGCCATAGTTGGCAGGCCGAATGTTGGAAAATCCACTTTGTTCAACCGCCTGATTGGTGGGCGGCAGGCCATTGTGGATGATACGTCCGGGGTGACCCGGGACCGGCAATACGGCAGCAGTGACTGGAATGGGAAGCATTTCACCGTAATAGATACCGGTGGCTTTGTGAAAGGGTCTGACGATGTTTTCGAGCAGGCCATCCGCTCTCAGGTGGAGATAGCCATTGACGAGGCGGCAGTCATCGTGTTCATGGTGGATGTATCTACCGGTGTGACCGATCTGGATGAAGAAGTTGCCAGAATGTTGCGGCGCACTGACAAGCCGGTGTTTCTCGTCGTCAACAAAGTTGACAATGAAACCCGCCTTCTGGAGGCCAACGAGTTTTACTCCCTCGGTTTTGAGGAAACCTATTTTTTGTCCTCCCTGACCGGCAGCGGCACCGGCGAACTGCTCGATGCCATCACCCCGTACATCGAGGACGAAGAATCCATTTACGACGATTTGCCAAAATTCTCCATTGTGGGGCAACCCAACGTCGGCAAATCCTCTTTCGTGAATGCCCTTTTGGGCGAAGACCGGAACATTGTGACCGAAATTGCCGGTACCACCCGCGACAGCATCCACACCCGGTACAACAAGTTTGGGAAAGACTTCCTGCTCATTGACACGGCCGGCATCCGAAAGAAAGCCCGGGTGCACGAGAACCTGGAATTTTACTCGGTAATGCGGGCCATCAGGGCCATCGAGGAGTCGGACGTTTGCCTGTTGATGGTGGACGCACAACACGGCGTCGAACACCAGGACCTCAGCATCTTCCGGCTGATGATCAAGCGGCACAAAGGGGTGGTTTTGCTGGTGAACAAGTGGGACCTGCTCCACAAGGAAACCAATACCGCCCGCGACCTCGAAAAGGAGATCAAAGAGCGGCTGGCGCCTTTCCGGGATGTGCCGGTGGTGTTCATCTCCGTTCATGAAAAGCAACGGATATTCAAAGCCATCGAGGTGGGATTGGAGGTTTACGAAAACCGTCAGCGCAAAATCAAAACCTCCAAACTCAATGAGGTGCTGTTGCCAGAGATCGAGCGCTATCCGCCGCCATCGCACCGGGGGCGTTTTATCTCCATCAAATTCGTGCAGCAATTGCCGTTGGCCTATCCGGCTTTTGCCTTTTACTGCAACCACCCAAAGCACGTCAAGGAAAGCTACAAAAACTACCTCGAAAACCGGATCAGAGAACACTTCAACTTTACTGGCGTACCAATTGCTATCTTCTTCCGGGAAAAGTAAAATTCCCAGGGAGAAAGTTCACCCGCAATCAAACATCACAACCGCAACGCCATGCCTTTTTACCGCACCGCCATTGAAGGCCTGCTCATTTTCGAACCCAAAGTTTTTGGCGACGAAAGGGGCTATTTTTTTGAGAGTTTCAACGAAAAGCTGTTTGCCGAACAGGGTATCGAGCGGCCTTTCGTTCAGGACAACCAGGCC
The DNA here is from genome assembly GCA_026993525.1 of Saprospiraceae bacterium. GTDB lineage: Bacteria > Bacteroidota > Bacteroidia > Chitinophagales > Saprospiraceae > UBA6168. Next base: position 3,560 of record JALWSS010000185.1, on the reverse strand, counting down.
TACTCCGTGAAGGGAGTGCTGCGTGGGCTTCACTACCAGACCGGTGAACACGCCCAGGCCAAACTCGTCAGGGTGCTGCAAGGGGAGGTACTCGATGTAGCCGTTGACCTTCGGCCGGGTTCAAAAACGTTCGGCCAGGTGTATTCCCACCTCCTTTCCGACGAAAACAAACTGCAGATGTACATTCCCAGGGGCTTTGCCCACGGGTATGTGGTGCTCAGTGAAACGGCCGTGTTTTTTTACAAATGCGACAACTTTTACGCACCCCAGGCCGAAGCCGGCATACGGCCGGACTGCCCGGAACTGAACATTGACTGGGGCATGCCCCTGGACAAGGCCACCATAGCGGTGCGCGATCGGAATTTCCCTTCCTTCGGCAAACACAAGGATCCCTTCCCAACTGTAAAATCAGCATGAAACGAAAGATTCTGATAACCGGAGCCGGTGGGCAGTTGGGGCAGGAAATCCGGTTCCTGGCCGATGGCTTTCACGATTTCGACTTCGACTTTGCTACTTCCAATGAACTCGATATCACCAGGCCCGGAATGGTAGAGGGCTGGTTCCACAAACGCTCCTACTTCGCCTGCATCAATTGCGCAGCCTACACCGCTGTTGACCAGGCTGAATCTGAGCCTGCCGCTGTTTATGCTGTTAACCGGGACGGAGCGGGATACCTCGCCTCGGTTTGCCGAAAGGCAGGAACCTACCTGTTGCACCTCTCCACAGACTACGTCTATCACAGCCAGCAGAACCGGCCGTTCACCGAAGAAGACGAAACCGCCCCCAAAGGTGTGTATGCCCGCTCAAAAGCCGCCGGTGAAAAGCTGGTACTGGCTGCAGGGGGCACCGTCATCCGCACTTCCTGGCTGTATTCTTCCTTCGGTAAAAACTTCGTGAAAACGATGCTGCGCCTGGGCCGGGAGCGCAAAGCACTAAGTGTCGTAGCCGACCAGGTGGGCACTCCCACATGGGCCCGCGACCTGGCCCGAGACCTTTTGACCGTTCTCATGAAACTGAACAACAAGGAGTTGTCACCGGAAAACCTCCAGGGCGTTTTCAATTACAGCAACGAGGGCGTGGCCAGTTGGTACGACTTTGCCCTTGCCATTTTCGAACTGAGGAATATGAAGGTGAAAGTGTACCCTGTTGATTCCAGCCAGTTTCCCACAGCAGCCGAACGCCCGCCTTTCAGCCTGATGAGCAAAGCCCGCTTCCGTCAGCAGTTCGGCATCGAATTGCCCCATTGGCGAATCAGCCTGAAGAACTGTTTATTGGATGGGGTTTAGGGTGTAGGGTTTAGGGTGTAGGGTGTAGGGTTGGGAGTGCTAGCGCCTTCATCCCTCATCCCTCATCCCTTATCCCTGAGTAGGGAGTAGGGAGTAGAGAGTAGGGTTGGGGCACCATCTCCGGATGACGCTGTGATCAAACTCTGTTCAACTCTGTGGTTAAAAAGAGTAGGGAGTAGGGAGTAGAGAGTAGAGAGTAGGGTTGGGCCACCATCTCCGGATGACGCTGTGATCAAACTCTGTTCAACTCTGCGGTTAAAAAGAGTAGGGAGTAGGGAGTAGAGAGTAGAGAGTAGAGAGTAGGGTTGGGCCACCATCTCCGGATGACGCTGTGATCAAACTCTGTTCAACTCTGCGGTTAAAAAGAGTAGGGAGTAGGGAGTAGAGAGTAGAGAGTAGGGTTGGGGCACAATCTCCGGATGACGCTGTGATCAAACTCTGTGAAACTCTGTGGTTCAACTCTGTTCAACTCTGCGGTTAAAAAGAGTAGGGAGTAGGGTGGGGCTAGTTCTTTCATCCCCCGTCTGTTCAGCCGGGCAAGCTCATCCCTCATCCCTCACCTACATACCACGGCACATCCTTCACCGTCAGCACACCATTTTGCCCGATGGAACCAATGATGCGACGGCCCCGGACAAGTGTTTTCAGACGCTTTTCGGCAAAGTCAGGGTCGCTTCTTTTCAGGCTTTGGATCATCACTCGGCCCGAAGCGTGGAGGATCTTTCCATTGCCGAGGTACATGGCCACGTGCCAGATGCGTTCCTTCTGGTCGGCTGTGGCTTCCCGGCCGAAGAACAGCAGGTCTCCGGGCTGGTAGGAGGCCAGGGTGGTGTCTTTCTCCAGCAGGCCACCGACGTGCACCTGTTGGCTGGCGTCGCGGGGTAGCTGAACCCCGTTCAGGAAGTAGGCCATCTTTGTAAAACCACTGCAATCCATTCCCTTTCCGGAGGTGCCTCCCCAGAGGTAAGGGCGGCCCATCATTTCCAGTCCGGCGGCGATGATGGCATCGGCTTGCGGCTCCGGCCGGTTGAGCCATGAACGGAAGGCCTGGACATCCGGGGAGGGCACATATCCCCGCCTCCCGTCCGGCAGGTTGACTTCCTGGAATTCATTTCCTTCGGAAAATGCTCCTCCCAGGATATCACCTGCCGCCAGGCCGGAAACTTTTTGCGAAGCGACAGAAGGCTCTGTGTAAACAAATGAAAAAGAAGAAGTTACGATCAATCTTTCAGCGCTGAGGAAGTTGCGGATGCCGGCAGAGTCTGACCGCACGAAGCCACCCTCGTCCATCCATCCGAAATAATTGTCCGGGGTTTGCACCAGGAAGAAGTCGCCCTGCTGCTCCCAGACCCTCAACACTGCCCCCATGAGCGCCTGGGTGGACAATTCTGCGGAGTGCCTGGGCTGGCTGCGCATGTTGGCCACACTGACATTGACGATGCCAAACGGCGTATTCCTCAATTCGCCTTCCGGCAATACCCGGATGCTGTCGAGGACCGCAATGCCATTTTGCGAAGCGAAAGACAAGAGGCTGTCTTTAAGGGCCGGAAGGGTGGTCTTGCCCGAGAGAAGAACCTTGCCCGGGCGTCCTTTGGCTTCTATGGAAAACAGTTTCACCCGCTTGTCAGGAATGTGCTCAGCCTCGAGACGGGCAATGTAAGCCTCCAACTGATGGACCTCCTTTTCAGCATTGCAAGAGATGAATAGCAGGATGGCAATTGCGAAGCGAAGAAAATTGGTCATGTGAATTGATTTGTGAGTCCCTTGAAAAAGTCAATATTGTGATGAATTCAGGCCGCAACTGAAAGTTGCAACCTGATGTGGAACCTCTCTAAACCTCTCTGAACCCCTCTGAACTTTTAATGCCTCTCACGGAGGCCACGGAGCTCACGGAGTTTTTTTCTCTGTGAGCTCTGTGAGTGGAAAATCATCCGATGAATTCAGGCCGCAACTGAAAGTTGCAACCTGATGTGGAACCTCTCTAAACTCCTCTAAACTTTTAATGCCTCTCACGGAGGCTACGGAGCTCACGGAGTTTTTTTCTCTGGGTTTTTGGGAGTCCAACGCTGGCAGGGTTTGGAACCACTGCCAGCGTTTGCAATCGAGGCCGCAACTGAAAGTTGCAACCTGATATGGAACCTCTCTAAACCTCTCTGAACCCCTCTGAACTTTTAATGCCTCTCACGGAGGCTACGGAGCTCACGGAGTTTTTTTCTCTGGGTTTTTGGGAGTCCAACGCTGGCAGGGTTTGGAACCACTGCCAGCGTTTGCAAT
>JALWSS010000184.1:20067-40568 GCA_026993525.1 Saprospiraceae bacterium | reverse complement strand
ACTGAAAGTCAGCGCCTGATATGGCCCTTACAGGAGCTAACTTCCGTTTAGCTCCTGTTTTTGGTTTTGTATGCCGGAGGAGCTATTTCAGGAGCCATCCGAAGTATTTATTTTCCGGGGAACAGCGTTCAAAGGCACGGCAAGTGACGCCTCGCCAGGCTCGGATTAACACTTGCCGGAACGGGGGGCATAATTCAGCAGCTGACTGAAAGTCAGCGCCTGAGAAGTTGGGAGGCTATTTTTTGTCTTACTTTTAGGCACCTTTATTCAACTCCAGATTGGGATGGTAGAAAAAAATCTGAACAAGCTCATTCACGAAATTGAATCGCTCAAAAGCGAGTACGAATCGCTTTTGCCCATGAAAGTGGAAGATGAAAATAAATTATGGAGGAAATTCAGACTGGAGTGGAACTACAACTCAAACCACATTGAAGGGAGTACCCTGACGTATCGTGAAACCTACCTTATGTTTATTAAAGAACTTACTCTCTATCCACATGATTTGAGAGAAATCGATGAAATGCGAGCCCATGATGTAGGTATTTCAATGATTTCAGAATGGGCAAAGGACAAAACCCGGCAATTGACGGAAACAGATATCAGGGGCCTCAATGAATTACTCCTCGTTCGTCCTTTCCGCAAAGAAGCCATTACACCTGATGGCCAGGAAACCACCAGATTGATCGTGCCGGGCGAATACAAAGAATACCCCAATCACGTCCGTTTACCCGATGGGCAAATATTTGAATATGCCGCACCGGAAGAAGTGCCGGCCCTGATGAATGAATTGGTTGAATGGTACAACAATGTTGCTGATGAGCTACACCCTTTGGTAGCCGCTGCAACCTTGCATTACAGAATTGTGAGGATTCATCCGTTTGATGATGGAAATGGCCGGGTTGCCAGATTGTTGATGAATTACCACCTTATGAAAAAAGGTTTCCTGCCTGTCATCATAAAATCAAAGGATAAAACGGGATACCTTGCCGCACTGGCGCAGGCCGATGCAGGTGACATCGAAGCATTCATTGCCTATGCCGGCAGACAACTCGTCTGGTCGTATGAACTGGGTATCAGGGCTGCAAAAGGAGAAGAAATTGAGGAAGGGGATGACTGGAAAAAACAACTGGAGTTACTGAAACGAAAGGCAAAGTCAAGTGGTGATGAAGCAGTTCCCAAATCGCCTGAACTGCTTCAGGCAAGGTTGAGGGATAGTATAATCCCCTTGTTCAGGGAACTGGAGGCTCACCTGGCTCTCTTTGATGAACTTTTCCTTGATAAAGAAACCCACTGGTTTTCAGGTACCTCAAATACTGTAAGTTCTGAAGATGAACTCATAGCAAAATGCCTGGAGGATCATTCGGCAAAACTAAGGCATGTCACCAGATACAGCGGATATAAATACAACGGAGTCCACCCCTTTGATATGACGATAGATGTACGGGTTGAATTGGTAGAATTCTATTACAATGCCGTGCTCGTCAACACCGGGATCAGGATTCCCGCCAAAAAGTACAATACACCATTCTCCAGGGACGAGATTGAAGAATTCATCAACTCGATCGGAAAGTATTTCACTGATTTTCTGGAAAAGACCACCGGCAGGGCCTGACCAGAACGTGCAGCGCCAGTGTGGGGGTTCCAGGGCACGGCAAGTGGCGCCTCGCCAAGGCTCAGCTTAACACTTGCCGGAACGGGGGGGGCATAATTCAGGAGCTGACTGAAAGTCAGCGCCTGATATGGCCCTTACAGGCGCTAACTTCCACTTAGCTCCTGTTTTTGGTTTAACACTTGCCGGAACGGGGGGAATGAGTCTCGTGCCAATGTGGAAAAAAACCACCTCTGCTACCGACCAGTTTGTGCTAATTTCGCAGGAGCATTAGTGCCCTTCGGAAAATACCGGAACTCTCCGGTGGATGCTTTTGAAACAAGACCATTTCTTACACCATGCCACAGTTTGCTCACCTTCATTGCCACACCCAATTCAGCCTGCTCGACGGGGCCTCTGACATCCGAAAAATGATGGACAAGGCACAGGCCGATGGCCAGAAAGGCGTCGCACTGACCGACCACGGCAACATGTTCGGGGCCTTCCAGTTTGTGAACGAAGCCAACAAACGGGGGCTCAAGCCCATCCTGGGTTGTGAGTTTTACCTGGTGAAGGACCGCCACAAAAAGCAATTCCTGCGCTCCAGGGGTGAGGAAGACAAGCGTTACCACCAACTGTTGCTGGCAAAAAACAGAACGGGCTACGAGAACCTGTCCAAACTGTGCTCACTGGGCTTCATCGAAGGCTTGTACGGCAAATACCCCAGAATTGACAAAGAACTCCTCCAGAAATACAGCGAAGGGGTCATCGCCACCAGCTGCTGCATCGGCGCCGAGATTCCACAGACCATCGTACACAAAGGCGAGGAGGCCGCAGAAGAACTGCTCAAATGGTGGATTGACATCTTCGGAGAGGATTATTACATCGAGTTGCAGCGCCACAGGGGCATGGAAAGCGTGGACCATACCGGCATCAGCCAGGAGGATGTGAACCAGGTGCTGCTCAGGTTTGCGAAGAAATACAACCTCAAGGTGATCTGCACCAACGACAGCCACTACGTTGAGGAAGAAGACTACCTGCCCCACGACATCCTGCTGTGCATCAACACCAACAGCCACCTGGAAGACAAAGACCGATTCCGCTTCCCGAGCAGCGATTTCTATTTCAAAACACAGGACGAAATGAACAAGCTGTTTGCGGACGTGCCGCAGGCAGTGGACTATACCCAGGAAATTCTGGACAAGGTGGAGCCGCTCAACCTGGCCCACGACGTGCTGCTGCCGGCTTTCCCTTTGCCGAAGGGCTTCAAAACACAGGACGAGTACCTGCGCCACCTCGCCTTTGAAGGGGCCCGCAAACGCTACGGCACCCTCACCCCTGAGATCGAAGAGCGCCTGAATTTCGAACTGGAGGTCATCAAAAACTCCGGCTATCCGGGCTACTTCCTCATTGTGCAGGATTTCACCAGCACCGCCCGGCAACTGGGCGTTTCGGTGGGGCCGGGCCGTGGCTCGGCGGCCGGCTCGGCTGTGGCCTATTGCCTCGGCATCACCAACGTGGACCCCATCAAATACGACCTGCTGTTTGAGCGCTTCCTCAACCCGGAACGGGTGAGCATGCCCGATATTGACATTGATTTTGACGACAAAGGCCGTGACCAGGTGATCAACTACGTGGTGGAAAAATACGGCCGCAACCAGGTGGCCCAGATCATCACTTACGGTACCATGGCCGCCCGCTCCAGCCTGCGGGACGTCGGCCGGGTGATGGACATACCCCTGCCGGAGGTGGACAGGGTGGCCAAGTCGTTCCCGGCAGCCCTGGGCGTCAGCCTGGCCGATGTTCTGGAAGGCGACCACCTGTCGGAAAAATTGAAGGAAAAGCTCAATTCCGAAGACCTGGAAAAAGCCCACAACTTCCGCAAGCTGGCCAACGGCAACGACGACATTGCGAAGATGATACAAACCGCCCGCAAGCTGGAGGGCTCCGTCAGAAACACCGGCACCCACGCCTGTGGCATCGTCATCACCCCCGACGACATTACCAAGTATGTGCCCGTGGCCGTGGCCAAAGACAACGACTTGCTGATCAGCCAGTTTGACAACAGCGTGGCAGAGGCCGCCGGCCTGCTGAAGATGGACTTTCTGGGGCTCAAAACCCTCACCATCATCAAAGACGCCGTGCGCATTATCGAGGAAGTGAAAGGCATCAAAATCGTTCCCGATGAAATTCCACTGGATGACCCGGCCACCTACGAACTTTTCCAGAAAGGAGAAACCGTCGGCATTTTCCAATACGAAAGCGAGGGCATGCAAAAGCACCTCAAAGACCTCAAACCCAACAAGTTCGAAGACCTCATTGCCATGAACGCCCTCTACCGCCCGGGGCCGCTCCAATACATTCCGAACTTCATTGCAAGGAAACACGGCCGGGAGGAGATCACCTACGACCTGCCCGCCACCGAAGAATTCCTGAAAGAAACCTACGGCATCACCGTGTACCAGGAGCAGGTGATGTTGCTGTCGCAAAAGCTGGCCGGCTTCACCAAAGGCGAGGCGGACATGCTGCGCAAGGCAATGGGCAAGAAAAAACGGGATGTGCTGGACGACATGTTCCCGAAATTCCTGGAGGGCTGCAAAAAGAACGGCCACCCGGAAGACGTCTGCCGGAAAATATGGACCGACTGGGAGGCCTTTGCCAGCTACGCTTTCAACAAGAGCCACTCCACCTGCTATGCCTATGTGGCTTTCCAGACCGCCTACCTGAAGGCCAACCACCCGGCCGAGTTCATGGCCAGCGTGCTGTCGAACAACAAAGACAACATCAGCGACCTGACCAAGTTCCTGCGTGAATGCAAACGCATGGGCCTGCAGGTGCTGGGGCCCGACATCAACGAGTCGGTTTCGGATTTCACCGTGAACAAACAGGGGCAGATCCGCTTTGGCCTGTCAGCCCTGAAAGGCGTGGGCGAAGGCCCCGTGGAGGAGATACTGGCAGAGCGGGAAAAGAACGGCCCCTTTGTGAGCATTTTTGACTTCGTAAAACGCCTCAACACCAAAGCAGCCAACAAAAAGGTGATGGAAAGCCTGGTGTGGGGCGGCGCTTTCGACGGCTTCGAAAACATCCACCGGGCACAGTTTTTTGCCCCCAGCGGCAAGTTCGACTCCTTCATCGAGCACATCCTCAAATTCGGCGCCGAATACCAGCACCAGAAAGTGACCGCCGCCGCTTCCCTGTTTGGCGACATCAGCGCTTTCGACATTCCGGAACCGCAATTACCAAGCGTGGAGCCCTGGCCGCTCATCCAACTGCTGGAAAAAGAAAAAGAGGTCACCGGTATCTATATCAGCGGCCACCCCCTGGATGATTACCAACTGGAAGTGCAACGCTTTGCCACCTGTGCCCTGGAAGAAATTGACACCCGTAAAGGACAACCCGTCAAGCTGGCCGGCATCGTTAGCAAGGTGCAGCACCGCATCAGCAAAAAAGGCACCGGATGGGGGCTGTTTACCATCCAGGACTTCACCGGCTCGCTGGAGTTCCCGCTCTTCAGCGACGACTACCAGAAATACAAAAGCTTTCTGGAACCGGGCAACTGCGTGCTCATCAGCGGCACCTACGAAGCCCGATGGGGCCGTGAGGATGAGTTCCAGCTGAGGATCAACGACGTGACCATGCTGGAAAATGCCGGCAGCAAACTGGCCTCCTCCATCACCCTCAAAATCCCGGTGGAACAGATCAACCCGGAGATGCTGGAAAACCTGATGCAACTCATCAACGAACACAAAGGCCCCCACGACCTCAACGTGGCCCTGCTCGATTTCACCAACCGCAACTCCCTGCAGTTCGTTTCGAAAAGCCTGAAGGTGAACGTCAACAACGACTTTGTGCAGGCACTGGAAAACCTGGGCCTGAAATGCAACATCGCCTGACCTCTTTCTTCGCTTCGCAAAAATTTAGCTCAGCCCAGCCACTAAATGAGGGTCATTAAAAAAAGATGAAAGTGCTTGAAAAAGAGACTATTGGATAAGCGATTTTAGGCTTGATATCAGGACAAAAACCAGGCTCAGTCCCGCAAAACCTTGATCACCAGCATGATGATCAGAGCGAGGAACAACAGGATGAGGAGCACGGCCCCCATGTGACCGGGACCCAAGATCGCCAGGCCCATTTCAAACTTCCTGATGAGTCCAACGACCAAACCCACGCCCAGCAACAAACCGATGTATTTCTTTACATTCATTATTCGTCATTTTTGCAGTGAAGAAAAGAACTGCCAAAAAACACGCCGTTGCCACAAATGCACGAATGCAAAACCACCTTTTAGAAATCGTTTACAAAGATGAGTGGATGGTGGCCATCAACAAGCCGCACGGATTGCTGGTGCACCGCAGCCCCATTGCCGCTGACGCAGAGGTGTTTGCACTTCAGTTGCTCCGCAACCAACTGGGAGCCAAAGTCTGGCCCGCCCACCGCCTCGACCGCAAAACCGCCGGCGTGCTCCTCTTCGCCCTCGACCCCGGAACCAATGCCACCCTGCACGGCCTCTTTGCCCAACGAAAAGTGAAAAAGACCTACCGGGCCATCGTAAGGGGCTACACCAACGACAAAGGCAGCATTGACCGCCCCCTGAAAAACCACGAAAGCGGTGAGTTTCAATCTGCACTCACCACCTACCGCACCCTGGCCCGGGCAGAAATCCCACTGCCCCACGGCCCCCACCCAAGCTCCCGCTACTCCCTGGTGGAACTGCAACCCCACACCGGCCGCCGACACCAGCTCCGCCGACACCTGGCCGGCATCAACCACCCCATCATCGGAGACCGCCCCCACGGCTGCAACAAACAAAACCGCCTCTGGAAAAACACCTTCAACTTCACCCACATGCTCCTCCACGCCGCCGAGCTAAGATTGCCGCATCCGGCTTCCGGAGAGGAGATCGCTATCCGGGCAGAAGAACAGGAAGTGTTTAAAAGGGGGAGGGAGATTTTGGGGATGGTTTGAGGTTTTTGGGAGGTTTTTTAACTTTGGAAGGTTGTTTTCAGTTTTGCTGTATCACACCCTTGCCGTGAATGGCTCGAAGAGGACATTCGCAATAACATACGGATTTTACACATCGGATTTTACACAAGTATTTGAAATGCAGCGACTTGAAACACCAAACTCTATCTTTTGACTTGTTGGATATATGAATGTTCTAATGGTGAAATGAAGGACGTTCGTATATTTGGGCGTTGTGGGTAATGCGTCTAAACAATAAATATTAATCGAGAACAGAAATATATGTATTTATTTTTTGACACAGAAACAACAGGATTGCCAAGAAATTGGAAAGCACCTGTTACGGATCTGAATAATTGGCCAAGGATGGTTCAAATTGCATGGATACTATGTGACAATACTGGGAACAGACTAGAATCCAAAGATTATATTATCAAACCTGAAAACTTTGAAATTCCAAGAGATGCATCAAGAGTACATGGAATTTCTACAGAACGTGCAATTAGTGAAGGAGAAGACCTTGTGAGAGTTCTAAACGAATTTAATGAATTAGTTAAACGTTCAGGCTTTATTGTTGCTCACAACATCAGTTTTGATGAGAAAATTTTAGGAGCAGAGTTGTTGAGGAAAAGAATACAAAGTGATTTTTTTTCGAAAAGGAAATTATGTACTATGCAATCATCTACTGATTACTGCAGACTTCCAGGGCCTTATGGCTATAAATGGCCTAAATTATCAGAGTTGCATATTGAATTATTCGGAGAAGATTTTGAAGAAGCTCACGATGCATCTGTTGACATTAACGCTACGGTAAAATGCTTTTGGAAAATGAGAGAAATTGGATTAATTTAAAGCACATGCCCACAACAATGCATATAGTGCAGGGCGGCAGCGGAGTAACACCAGGTGAATGGAGAAAAGAAAAAATGAGTAAATTTACCCAAAGGAAAGAGTCGGCTGACATCACCCCGCACCGTATTTAAACCGTTGGCACAAATACAAAAAATGAGAAACTGGACGATAATATTATTTCTGTTATTGACTCTGACCACTTACGGACAGAGGAAGTTTGACAAGTCCAAAATTTCAAAAGAGACAAATGAAATTGTCAAAGCCATTGAAGAAGTAAATATCGTTATGAGCAGTGCTGTAGGGTATGCAGGAATTCGACCCAAGCAATATGACAATTTTTTAAAACTCAAAACAAAAGCCACTTCTGACGAATTAATGGAATTGACAAACCATCCCAATCCGACAGTGCGTTCCTATGCATTTTGGGCATTATCATATAACCATTCCATTGACCTATATCCAATTGTGCTTAACCACATTAATGATATTGAGTTAGTAAAAACACAGTTCGGCTGTATTGTTAGTGGAGAAACTGTTGGAGACTTTTTCATCAATGTAGTTACACCAAGGTACATTGACCTTAATTCCCAAAAACTTGACTCAGTCCAGTTCGCAACTCTTGACAGCATTCTTATTTACACTCCAAATAACCTGAGTGCAAAATCAGCAGCAATTAACAGGGCAGAGCCAACCGAAAACCTTTACCCTAAAATCAGAGAGTTAGTCGTCAAGGACAACGACCAAACAGCTATGGTGACATTAGCCAAATACAAAAAGGAGCAAGACGTAGAGCTAATTCTAAAGAACAAGGGAAAAAGCAAATTTGATGAAGGTGGTTTCTTCTACACATACAAGGCAATAAGTCAATTCCCCCATCCTGACTTTCTACCGCTACTTGAAAAGAACCTTAAAAAGACACTTAACAATACACACTTTAGCACAGAGTGGAGAGAATTGTACAAGGCAATTGCCAGCTACAAGAATGACAAAGCATTAGAATTACTTCAAGTGCCTTTTACACAGGTTAAGCACAACAACATCAGAGACTATCACATCGATTTTGTATTCGGTGCACTACGAGAATTCAAAGCCCCCATTTATGAGGACTTGCTCTGGAAACTTTGGAGTGAGGAAAACAGGATAACCCCTGACGTTTTTAAGTATTTATCAAATATAAATCCAGAGAAGACATTTGAACTGACAAAAGCAAGTCTAAAAAACATTGACAGAATTTATAGTGCGAATATCAGTCTGAATTTTGAAGATTTTGACGCATCTGAGAACCTCACATCCATAATGCTAGATTTTGCCTTAAAACAAGACAAAGAATTTGGACTTGAAGCAATAAGAAAGAATATCAAAGAAGCAAACGTGCATCTATTTCCAATTTTTGCAGACAAAGCAGCCGAACTCAAGGATAAATCGTTCATCGAACCACTTTTTGACCGACTTGAAACAGAGTGGAATGCTCACGTTTATCTCAAGGCAGTCAAAGCTCTTATTGCTTATAAAGACTCTGACATTAATCAAAGAATACTCGCAACAAGAAAGAAAAATAAGAATTTAAACAAGGACTGGGGCGGTGACGCTCTTGACAAACTTTTGAAGGACAACAACATAAAATAAAAGTACTTGCGCCAACAAAGAATATAGCACATGGGCTGACATGTAAGAATTGAAACATTGAAATACCAATTGGCATTTGTGGTTGGGAGACAAATCCGCTTTCAAAAGCCCTCGTCCCTGCCAGTGTTCACCCCAGAGCCACTTGCAAGCCCCCTTCCTCACAAAGTGGCCTTTTGTTTTCTAAAAAAGAATCTGAACTTCCGCCAGCTCAGTTCCTCTCCCGATCCCGAATCCCGAAAGCTTTCGGGATCGGGATCGGGACTCAATTCCTCGATTCCTCACTTCCCCAGGCAGCACTTCTTGTACTTCTTCCCACTGCCACAGGGGCAGGGGTCGTTGCGGCCCACTTTGGGTGATTCCCGTTTCAATGTCCCTTCATATTCTATCCGGAAGCTACGGGGGGTACTTTCCTGTTCTCTTTCCCTTTCCTGTTCCCTTTCCCTTTTCCTTTCCAATTTATTCAATCGCTCTAACAACTGGGTATCATTATCTGCTTCTTGTTCCTCCCTCGTGTAGCCCTCCCAGGTGGTGGTGATGTTTGTGTAGAGGTCGAAAACATTGTCAAAAACATCATGTTTTACAGGGTAGTCCACCCCATTCACGATGTCTTTTTCCACGTCTTCATAGCTGCCGACATAAAACGCTTCCACCAGGTTTAGTTGATAAAACTGTTTGATTTTTGGCAACAGATTTTCGGCTGACAGGCACACTATATCTGACAGTATGTGGGAAATGGTTGAGATATCAATGAGGTCTTCATCGTCGGTATGGGCGAGGAAGTGGTCCAGGATGTCTTCGTACCATTGGATGATCTCGTCCTTTTGTTCGGGGTTGTGGAGTGCTATCTGAACCATGGCCTGCGAAACCACTGCTTTGCCGTGATAGGAAATGTTTCTTTCGAGCATAAATGCTTTCAACAGGTCAAGTTGATGCTGCCCCAAGTGATAGAGGAAATGCCAGAGGGTCTCGAAAAGGTGGTCTTCGTACCATAAATTGAGAAATTCTTCTCCCTGCTTCAGGTGTTCCAGAATGGCCGGGAGCGATTCCGTTGCCCGTAGTTCTGTGAGCAGGGAAAGGGCGTGGAGCGGGAAAGACATTTTCTTTTCATCCCAGAAACCCTCCTCCTTCCATTTGTTGATAAAATGTTCGTATCGCCGCAGGCTGTCCAGCAATACCGTTTCGAGGTCTTTCACCAATGATTCACGGGGCAGATCGAGGATACCCTTTAAAATGTTGTGGTCAATCTCCAGCCCGTGGTGGTAAAGCTGCCAGATCTCATCGTGCCGGAAAGTTGGCGGCTCGTCGGTTTGCACGGCCTTGTCGTAGCCCCTGCCGAATTCTCGGAACTCCCGGATGCCCCCGAACTGTTTTACCTTTTTAGCAGCCTCTTCCGCTTGCTTTCCCAGGATACGTAAATTTAAGTCTCTCAACATTTCGTCGTCTTCCCCAAAAACCTCCTCGGCCATTTCCATGCGGCTTTCCAGGGCTTTGAGATTGCCGGTTTGGAGAAGATACTCGGCAGTAACCTCGAAAAGAGCACGGAACTCCGAAACATGGAACACCTTCCGTTCGGGGTAAAGGTCTTTCAAATCGAGGGCTTGACCCAAGATCTTTGGCACTTCTTCGGGTTTGCCTTTTTCGAGGAATTCTGCAGCGAGGTTGGTTTTTCCGAAAAGGTAATCGGGGTGTTCTTTAACGATGTTGCGGTTGACCTGGAAAGCTTTTTCCATCTGGCCTTTTTGCTGGTAAAACACCGACAGGTAGTTTTTGAAAGCCGGAACGTGCGGGTATTTTTCCACCAATTCCTCCAGGTGCTGGGACTTGTGGATTTCCCCATTCATCAATTTGTGATAGACTTCCAGCAATTGCTCTTTGATTTCAGGGGCATAGGGTTCGTGGCTGTCCATTTCATCGGGGTCGCCCGTAATTGCATATTCAAAAATTTGATGGATGATCGGTTCCATTTTCCATAGATTTGTGAAATACGAAGTTAGGAAGGACAGGAGAAATTGCGGGAAAATCCAGCGGTTTTTCACCACAGAATTTTATCTTCACCAAAAAACTGCGACATGCCAGGAGAAGACTTACAACCTTTCCGTCACAACCAGCTTTTGAAAAGAGAATTTGAACGCCTCGGGCTCAGCCTCGAACCCGTCTTTCATTTCACACCGCTTGACCTTGACCTGGAAAACCGCCGCCTGGAGAGGCTGCTGGACTTTGTGAAACGCTACCGGAAATACGGCAGCCGGGAATCAATGGAAGCAGTGGAAGGCGAGTTCATTTACCCGCCCATTTACCCCGGCATTGACCCCTGGAGCGACTGGTACCGCTTTGAACGGTGGCTGCGGGGAGAATCCGTCCGCGAGGCCCTCGTCAACCTGTTTCCCATCCACGAAAAATTCCTGCCGGATGAAGAGCTGGATGACGAACAGATCGAATCCGAAACACAGCGGCTCATTGAAACCATCGAAGCCACAGGCAACGGCGTGTGCCTGCAAGAGGACATACCTGCCCGGTTGGTTTACAGAAATTTGATGCAATGGATCAGCGAAAAGCACGAACTGACCGGCCCCTCCGGAGGCGGCTGGTATTACGATGGCTGCTCGGGCTACTGCCCCGGCTGCTTCCAGCGCCCCTGGTGCGAAACAGGCAACTCCTCCTGCTGGCCCGATGATGAGGAAGCAGGGAAAATCCATTACACCGACGAGCTGAAACCTTATGTTTCTGCCAGCCCGCAATCGCTCAATATCATTTCAAAACTGCAAGCAGAGGAAGATGCCAGATTTGAAAAATGGAAAAAAGAAAATGAAGATGAAGATGAAAAAGAGGAAGGCCCCTTTTTGGATCACGAAAGCTGATACCGAAAGCTTTCGGTATCGGCTTTCGGGACCAAAAACATGGGTTCCTTCGAAAATGGGAGTTTTTGCAGTGCACTCAATTCCTCAATTCCTCAATTCCTCGATTCTTCGATTCCTCAATTCTTCGATTCTTCGATTCTTCAATTCCTCAATAATCACTTCAACACTTCCCCCAACTTCCCATCCAGTTCCACGCTGTGCAGATTTTTTGCAATGATGCGGCCATTGGCGTCCAGCAGGAAGTTGAAGGGCACGAAGGTGACGTTGTATTCGGCGGCGCCGTCAGAGGCCCAGCCTTTCAGGTCTGATAGCTGGGGCCAGTTCATATCGTACTTTTCGATGGCGGCTTTCCAGCGTTCGTCTTTGCTGTCCACGGAAATTCCGACGATTTCGAATCCTTTGTCGTGCCATTTGGCGTAGGCAGCTTTCAGGTCGGGGATTTGCCTCAGGCAGGGGCCACACCAGGAGGCCCAGAAATCCAGGAGCACCACTTTTCCTTCGGTAAGTTCGTGCAGGTGGCGCTCGTTGCCGGTCAGGTCTGGCAGTACGATGTCAGGAGCGATGGCACCGATGGCCACTTTTTTGAAGCGCTCCAGTTTTTCCTGCATCAGGCGGGTCATTTTCAGTTCCGGGCGGGCGGCAGCGAAGTTACCGACCAGCTTTTCCAGGCGGGCAATTTCTTCATCGCCCGTCCAGCGGAGCATGGTTCCGTAAAGGGCGATGGAAGTGCCGATGTTCTTCTCTGTCCAGTCCAGCAGTTCACGGCGGTGTGCCTCGCTGGCTTTGGCGTAGGCGGCCACAGCGGCTATTTCCTCACCACTACTGCCCGCATCGCCGGCGGTTTTCATGGCGGCGTAGGTAGGCTTCACCAGCCGCTCGTTGGACTCCCGCCGGAAGGCCTCATAAGCCAGCAGCAGTTCGCTGTCGGGCGATCCTTTGATCTCAACGGAGCCACCCCGCTTGCCTTCCACATTCAGCTCGATGGCCACCTGCCCGGTGTCAATGGCCAGCAGCACCGTCTGCTTCCGTGAAAAGCTGACCTGGTACAGGTCCGGTTCCGTAAAGGGAAAGTACAATTGGTAGCTATTGCCGTTTTTCGTCACAATGCCCGTGGAGGCCACCTCTTCTTTTTCCTGAGTAATGGGGTTGAAAGTGTAAATGGTGGCCCGGTCGCCCTCCACGGCATTGTCAACCCGCCCGGTGACGGAGTGTACGACCTGCGCCTGAATGGCTGAAAAGAATGTGATGGCAAATAGTAAAGTGCTAATGCTTTTCATGTTTGTAAACGATTTTGAGGATGAGCAACAAAGGTAGGGCGATTTTAAACTTTATGGAGTTTCGACAATCCTGTAGAAGTTCATGGAGCCAACCGGCCATCCCGGATCAGTATACAAGCTTGCTGCCCATGCTGCCCCCTGTTCACCTTTCAGCAAACAGAAAAGTTGTACGCCGATACCCGTGTTTTGTAAGGTATATTGTAACTCTCCAATTCATTGGCATAGCACGGTTTTTGAGCCCCTACCGCCGGTTTGGTTCGTTTTTCTCAATCATATTTAATTGATCAACTATGAAAGTCAAGACATTACTCCTCATCGTTGCAACAAATTTTCTTTTGGAAGACGCTTCGCATTCCCAAACGCCTGTTTACTTTAACATTATTTCGCACAATGAGATTACAGACTCATTGAAATACAAAACCAACCCATTCCATTGGGCCTATATCAAACCGAAAGTGAAAGAATTGTGCGATTCCATAATCAGTAAACACGCAAGGTACAACATGCAATTAGATGGAAATTTTATTCTGGGAGCATTGAATTTTGACAATGCCTCAGTGAGCGATGACGACATTATTGAGTGGGCTCACAATTCTCCTTATATTGATGTTGACGGCCACAATCATTTTGACGCAAATGTAAATCCATACAATTATTCCGACCTGGCAAAACTGCTTGATTCATGTGGGGTAGTTATGACCAGAAAAGTACTGGGAAGCAACTGGGGGGGAGCCCAACAACTCTGGACACAATACCAAAATCCGGTAGCTGGATATACTTTTACAAATTTTAATTGGCAACCTGAGATTTTATGGGGAATGGCCAGCCCCGGGCACACCAATGACCTGAATGTATTTGGGGTGTGGAAACCGGCCTCCCCATCGTCAACTCAATCGTTCCTGCAGCACGACCCCAACAACCAACTGACCGGAATAGGAGGTGGGTGCAAGGACGCCATAAGCTATACAATCAACCCTTTGAGCGGAGAAATAAATTTGTACACACAAGATGTCATTGACAACATCAAAAATATCGTGGACTACATCCAGACCCTTCCTCCGGGGCCCAACGACTTTTACACAATGAACATGATGATAAACTTCAGGGACATTCCTGAAATTCCTTCATTTGCAGACAGCATCAGCACTATCATTGACGGAATTCAGGATTACGTTGATGAAGGAAAAATAGTTTGGGCAACGCTGGCTGAAAAATATGACTTGTGGTACGCTCAACACCCCAACCCAAATGACTTTTTCAACTACAATTGCGATGATATTACAACGGGAACTGACAACAGAATTTACGGACGTACAGCCCTTATTTATCCCAACCCTTCGCCGGGCAGCTTTACAATTGAATTTGACGAACCAACCGATTGTCTGATAAAAGTACGAAACCTGAACGGCCAATCATTATTTTCAAAAAACACCACGAACAGCAAAACCTTCACTGTCAATATGGAATTGCCAAATGGTTTGTATTTCGTCGAAATAACCACCCGGAAAGGCAAACAAACACAAAAGCTGATTATCGAGTAATATTGCCAAAACTCGTCCATTCAAAAACCTCATCGGGTTTTGGCCAATTGCTGTCCCAGCCCCGTAAACCGCTTCATGGATTTGTCGTTTTTCACTGCCATGTAGAGTGCTTTTTTGGTGCCGATGAGGATGACCAGTTTCTTGCCCCTGGTGATGGCCGTGTAAAGCAGGTTGCGGAAGAGCATCATGTAGTGGGTGGTGTGTACCGGAACGATGACACAGGGGCACTCGCTGCCCTGGTATTTGTGAACACTGACACTGTAAGCCAGCGACAACTGGTCAATTTCCGTGAAATCGTAGCCCACCTCCCGGCCGTCAAAGTTGACGAAGAGTTCCTGCTCGCTCCGGTCAATGCGGCTGATGCGGCCCACATCGCCGTTGTACACCTCCTTGTCGTAGTTGTTCTGAAGCTGCATCACCTTGTCATCTTCGTGAAAACACCGGCCCAGCTTCACCAGCGGTTCGTAGCTGGGGTTGAGTTTTTTCTGGATCAGTTCGTTGAGGGCCCGGTTGCCGATGGTGCCCCGGTTCATGGGGGCCAGCACCTGAATGTCGTCAAAGGCATCGAAACCGTAGGCCTTTGGCAGGCGGGTGTCAATGAGGTTGACGATCAGCTCGGCTATTTTTTCCGGTTCCTCTTCTTCGATAAAAAAGAAGTCGCCGTTTTTGGCATTGCCGATGTCCGGAAACTGCCCCGTATTGATGCGGTGGGCATTGGTGATGATGCGGGAATCAGCGGCCTGCCGGAAGATCTCGGTCAGCCGGGTAACGGGCAGTTTTTGCGAAGCGATCAAATCCTGCAACACGGCGCCGGGGCCCACGCTGGGCAACTGGTCCACATCGCCCACCAGCAGCAGGCGGGCATGTGTGGGGATGGCTTTCAGCAGACTGTACATCAGGGCGGTGTCCACCATGCTGGCCTCGTCAACGATGAGCAGGTCGCAATCGAGCGGGTTGTCCCTGTTGCGGCGAAAGCCGCCGATGGAAAAATCAAACTCCAGCAAACTGTGTATGGTGGAGGCCTTCAGCCCGGTGATCTCCGAGAGGCGCTTGGCAGCCCTGCCGGTGGGCGCCGCCAGTTTGATCTTCGAGCTGAGCTGATGGGTGATGAGCAGGATGACCCTGGTGATGGTGCTTTTGCCCGTGCCCGGCCCGCCGGTGATGATGTGCACCTTGTCGGCCAGGGAGCGCTCCACCGCCTGCCGTTGCTGTGCCGCCAGGTGGATGTTCAGTTTTCGTTGCGCCCATGCCACGGCCTTGTCTGCCAGCACTTTGCGAAGGTTGGAAGGGGCATTCATGAGGCGCTTCATTTCAGCGGCGATGCCGGTTTCACAAACGTGCAGGGACTTTAGCCAGATAAACGGGACAGGCTTGTCGCCCAACTGGAGTGGCGCCACCACGATCCGTTCTTCTTCTTCGAGAAATGAGAGTCGCTGCGCAACGAGGTTGGCGTCCACATCGAGCAGTTGGCGGGCCTCGTCCAAAAAGCGGTCCACCGGATAGCAGGTGTGGCCTTTGTTGCTCAGTTCGTTCAGCACGTACTCCACCCCGGCATCTATGCGCATGGTGCTGTCGGTGGCAATGCCCAGCTTGCGGGCGGTGTCGTCGGCGGTTTTGAAGCCGATGCCCCAGATGTCGCGGGCCAGTTGGTAGGGGTTTTCGCTGATGATGCGGATGCTGTTCTCGCCATAGGTTTTGAACACCTTCTGTGCATAGGTGGGGCTGATGCCATAGCCCATTAGGAAGGTCATCACCTCCCGGATGGCCTTTTGCTCCTTCCAGCCACTTTTGATCTTCTGCAGGCGTTTGGGACCAATGCCGTCAATCTCCATCAGTACGTCGGGCGTCTGGTCAATCACCTCGAGGGTCTTCTCCCCATAGCGCACCACGATCTGCTCGGCGAAGTGGTTGCCGATGCCCTTGATCATGCCGCTGGCCAGGTACTTCTGAATGCCCCGGATGCTGGCGGGCTGCGTCACTTCGTAATCTTTCACGATGAACTGCAACCCGTAATTGGGGTCGTTTTTCCAATGGCCGGTGCAGCGCAGGGTCTCTCCCACTTGCACCGAGGGCATGTTACCCACCACGGTGGTGAGGTCCCGCTTGCCGGGTTCCTGCATGCGCGCCACCGTCCAGCCGTTTTCGGCGTTCTGAAAAGTGATGCGCTCTATGTGCCCGGTTATGGATTCCATCAGAGCAAATATCGGTGCTTATGGCGAGGAATAGACCCTGCTTTGCGCAGCGAAAGGCAGAAAAAGGGCTAAAATTTTACTTCTTTTGCACCTTCGGAAAATGACGGGCCTCAGGCCTTTGATCAAATGAAGAGCTGGGCGATTGATGGTTGAGAGGGGTTGAGAGGAATTGATTTCTCACAATTGTCAATTGCAACCGTCAAAACAAAAAGCAAACGTACAATTATGGCAAACAACCTGCTGAAAGGGAAGAAAGGCGTCATTTTCGGCGCACTCGATGAGCAATCAATTGCGTGGAAGGTGGCCGAACGCTGCCACGAAGAAGGTGCTCAGATCGTGCTCACAAACGCACCGGTGGCCATGCGCTTCGGCAAAATCAAGGAATTGGCAGAAAAGATCAACGCCCCGGTAATCCCCGCCGATGCCACTAAAAACGAAGACCTGGAAGCACTGTTCACCCAGGCGCAGGAGCATTTCGGCAGCGGCATCGATTTCGTGCTGCACTCCATCGGCATGTCGCTCAACGTCCGCAAAAAGAAGGAATACACCAACCTGAACCACGAGTGGATGAAAACCACCCTCGACATCAGCGCCATCTCCTTCCACCGCATGATGCAGACCCTCTGGAAACTGGATGCCATGAACGAATGGGGCAGCATTGCCGCACTCAGCTACATCGCTGCGCAACGGGTTTTTCCCGATTACAGCGAAATGGCCGAATCCAAAGCCCTGCTGGAAAGCTTTGCCCGAAGCTTTGGTTACCACTGGGGCACCCGCAAAAAAGTCCGGGTGAATACCATCTCGCAATCCCCCACCGTGACCACCGCCGGCAGCGGCGTAAAAGGCTTCATGGACTTCTTCAACTACGCCGATAAAATGTCGCCCCTCGGCAATGCAAAAGCCGAAGACTGCGCCAATTACTGCGTATTCCTTTTCAGCGACCTCTCCCGCATGATCACCATGCAGAACCTCTTCCACGACGGCGGTTTCAGCTCCATGGGCATCAATCCGGCACTGATGGAAGATCAATCAGAGGGATGAGGGATGAGGGATGAGGGATGAGGGATGAGGGATGAGGGATGAGGGATGAGGGATGAGGGATGAGGGATGAACGATAAAGTATGAATCGTAATCAGATCCAGCAATTATTCAACGAGGGCATTTTCCCGAGGGGAAGGGAAAATGCCCTTTTGATTGAAACCCACGCCAATTGGATCATCCTGGCGGGTGATTATGCCTATAAAATCAAACGCCCCGTTAAATTCAGTTTTCTCGATTATTCTTCGCTTTCGCTGCGCAAACACTATTGCAAGGAAGAAGTGCGGCTGAACCGTCGCCTGAGTGATATTTACCTGGAAGTGGACACGGTTGTTGATACCGGTTCTGATCTAGGAGTCGGGCTGAAGGGCAAAACAATTGACTACGCCGTGGTCATGCACCGCCTCGATCCCGACCGGCAAATGCACACCCTGCTGCAAAAAGGATTGGTGACGAAAAATGAGGTGCAAAAGCTGGCAGTGATGCTGGCCAATTTTCACAAATATGCCGAAGTTCCGCAAAAAGGCCCTACCGCTGAAAGTTTGTTCGAAGATTTTGCCGACCTCCGCTCAGTCAATGAGGTCCTCGCTTCGCAATTTGGCAACGAAATTTCTGAAAATATAAACCGGTGGATAACCCAGGCTGAACGCTTGCTGCATTCCCTGTCAGAACGGATTGCCGAAAGGCACCGGAAAGGCTTCGTCATTGACGGCCACGGTGACCTGCACTCGGCCAACATCTTCCTGCTGGACGAACCCATCGTGTTTGACTGCGTCGAATTCAACGAGCACTTCCGAATCAACGACGTGCTGTCGGAAATGGCCTTCCTGGCCATGGACATGGAGCGCTACGGCTACAAGTCACTGTCCAAATTCATGATGCAGGAATACCAGAAAATATATCCGGTCATTTTGAATAAAGAAGACGAGTTGCTATTTCTGTACCATCTCCTGTACCGCGCCAACGTCCGTCTGAAAATCGGCGGCCTGAAAGCCATGGACGTGCTGAAAAAACAACCAGGGCTTTCCGGATATGACACCAAACAGCTCCAGCTATTCATCCAACTCTGCAAGCGTTATTCCGAACTTATCGTGCGATTTAACTAGCGCTTTCCCCGTTTCCGTGCGGAGTCAAATCCACCGGCAGGTAATCACGCAGCATATCCACTTCCACCGTGGGAGCGCCCAGTTTTTGCAGCATATTGGCATAGCGGTTGACATTGCGGGCTGCCAGGATGGCCCGTACCATGATAATGATGAATACGAGTTTGAATGCAATGCCGCTGTAAAGGGTTGAAACATCCACCAGCGCTGACAGTGCCATCATCAGAAAAAAATAACCCAATGCCACCGAAAATGCCAGCAAAGGTTTTTTAAACGACCAGTAAATGCAGCCGATATATACCACCAATGACAACGCCAGGCCAGTGGCTACTTCCCAACTGCTGACCTGCACCGCATCGGCCATGTTCAAACTGATTAGGGTGCCCACCAGGGTGATGGCCGAGGCTACCCATAAAAGAATCCGCCCCTGTTTCAAACGCTTCAACCTGTCATTGGCTTCTATCTTCAGAAAATTCACTTTTCTGATCACCTCCGGTGGGAGTTCCAAATTGGTTTCACCGAGATCGTGGATGTCGTCAAGAATGTCGTCGCTCATTGTTTTGAGGATTATGAGGATTATGGGGATTATGAAAGTTGTGGGGGTTTTTGATTGGTTTTTTTAGGTTTTTGGATGACACCTTAAAAATGTATCACCACTGGCGGAACAATGGATTAAAAAAGTATATGTCACTTTCACCGTAACGATCAAATGTAAAACAACTCAAATGAAATTAAAAAAAATTAAGCGCAAAAGCTGAAAATCAGCAGCTTACCGGAAGTCAGCCCCTGTGAGTCCCCCCGGCAAAACGGTTCGGATCAAAAAACTTTGCAAAGCGTTCATCGGGATTACCCGCTACCAGCTGCGCCACCAGCTCACCTGTGGCCGGGCCCAGGCTGAGGCCCATCATGGCATGGCCGGTGGCCACCATCAGGTTCTCATATTTGCGAAGAAACCCAATATATGGCAAACCGTCAGGGGCACAGGGGCGGTAGCCGTACCAGGCATGCCCGGGGTCTGTTTCCGGCATTTCAAATTTCGGAAAATATTGCGGAATCGAATCCAGGATGGCCTGCACCCGTCGTCTGTTCACGCCCGGAGTCAGTCCGCTCAGCTCCAGCGTGCCGGCAAAACGCAGATCGTCACCCATGGGTGTGACGGCCACACGGGCCTCCACCAGAATGCAGGCATGCTGTGGGCGGGCGGGTGGTTTGCTGAGGGTGACGGAATAGCCCTTCCCGTCTTGCAAATACAGGCAAATGCCTGCCCTTTTCAGCAAATGCGCCGTCCAACTGCCGGCAGCCAGTACGAACAGATCCGCTTCAAAATGTTGAGCCGGGCTTTTCAGCGCACTGATTTTATTCCTTTTTATTTCAAACCCCGTGATCGCTGTGTTCGGAAAAAACAGAACCCCTTCTTCTTCCAGTTTTTTCTTCAACAATTTCATCAAAATATTGGGATACATG
>JALWSS010000184.1:0-20057 GCA_026993525.1 Saprospiraceae bacterium | reverse complement strand
CGGATAGAAAACCCCACCCCTCACATCCAGATCCACGCCTTTTTCAAATTCCACCAATTCAGATTTTGAAAAAACTTGTGGCTCCAGTCCGAGCGATCTGGCTTTGTCGGCCATTTCCAGTTCCTCTTTTTCCACGTGGGCATCTTTGTAAAGCATGAGGATGCCCTCTTTGCGCAATTTGAAATCCAGTCCGGTCGCTTTTTCAAAATCCAGGTATCCCCGTTTCCCCGCCAGGTTGAAATCCAGCAAAACGGGCATGGCCAGTTCCGCCTGCCGCTCATTGCACGAGCGGTAAAACCGCCACAGCCACTGCATCAACTCCACATTCAGGCGGGGCCGGATGTAAAAGGGGCTGTCGGCTTTGAACATCCACCGGAGGCCCTGTGCAACCACCCCCGGCGCCGCCAGCGGCACAAAATGGCTGGGGGTCACCATCCCCGCATTGCCGAAGGAACAATTGTCCGAAAAATCGCCTTTGTCAATAACGCTGACTTCATGCCCCGTTTTCACCAGGTGCCAGGCCGAAAAAAGCCCGATGACGCCACCACCAACGATTGTTATGTGCATTGTTGAAGTGTTGAAGTGTTGAAGTGTTGAAGTGTTGATCCCGAAGCCGATAGCTATCGGCTTTCGGGAGTTGAAATTGTTGAAATTGTTGAAACTAATCGCCAGAAGTGTGTCCAACGCTGGCAGGGTTTGGAACCTCTGCCAGCGTTAGCTCCCCCGATAGCCATCGGGGCTCGATTCCTCAAAAAATCACTTCACCACGAACCCATGCGCATAGGGATCGTCCTCGTCATCGATGATGATGTGGTTGTAGCCGGTGATGTGGGCCCAGCCCTGTATGCTCGGGACGATGGCCTCGTAGCTGCCCACTTTGGTGGCTGCTTCCACCCTGCCGGTGAAGGTACTGCCGATGATGCTTTCGTGCACAAAACTGTCGCCGACTTTTAGCTTTCCGAGGGCAGCCCACTGGGCCATGCGGGCGGAGGTGCCGGTACCGCATGGGGAGCGGTCTATGGCTTTGTCGCCGTAAAAGACGGCGTTGCGGGCGTGGACCTCGGGCCGGGTGGGCTTGCCGGTCCAAAGGATGTGGCTCAGGCCCCGGATGCGGGCATCTTCCGGATGTTCGAAGGTGTATTTCTCGTTGAGTCGCTGGCGCAATACAGGGCTCCAGCCGATGAGCTGGCCGGCGGTGAAGTGCTCCAGGCCCGGAAAATTCTCCTGCACATCCACGATGGCATAAAAGTTCCCACCGTAGGCCACATCCACCCGAAGGGTACCCAGGTCGGGGCATTCCACTTCCAGTTGGCGGCTGTGCAGGAAAGCCGGCACATTGGTCAGCCGCACCCACTTTACTTTTTTTCCCTCCTGGTGGTACTCCACCTGCACCAGCCCGGCGGGTGTTTCCAGGCGGAGGCGGCCGGGCGTTTTGGGCTGCACCAGTCCGTGCTCTATGGCGATGGTGACGGTGCCGATGGTACCGTGCCCGCACATGGGCAGGCAGCCGCTGGTTTCGATGAAGAGCACCGCCACGTCATTTGCCGGGTCGGCCGGCGGGTACAGGATGCTGCCCGACATCATGTCGTGCCCCCGCGGCTCGAACATGAGGCCGGTTCGGATCCAGTCGTAATGCTCCAGGAAATACAGCCGTTTCCCGGCGATGGTCTTTCCCTCCAGTTGCGGGCCGCCCCCTGCCACCAACCGCACAGGGTTGCCGCAGGTGTGCGCATCGATGCAGAAGAAGTCTTTTCGCATTTGGGTTATACTCTGTAGTTGATTTTACGTCCCATAAACAAGTAAAAAGAGCGAGACGTAAATGTAGTTTTTTTTGGCCCCCACCAGAACAACCCCTCTTACTTTAATTTGCATAGCAACAGTGCATAGAACCCAATCCCAGCAAGCCATTCTTCCAGGCAGTTGAGGGACTAAGCCTGCCATGTTTTAGATTACTCTACATTTCATGAAAGTACCGGACAGGAGCTCATCATCCGAAATTGGGAAACGCCAAGTTCCAAAAGGCCGAAGGAATTCCGGTACAGTGAGCTCGACA
Source organism: Saprospiraceae bacterium (assembly GCA_026993525.1). GTDB lineage: Bacteria > Bacteroidota > Bacteroidia > Chitinophagales > Saprospiraceae > UBA6168. The sequence goes on along the minus strand of JALWSS010000184.1, from coordinate 18,004 downwards.
GGCAAAAATTTGAGAAGTGCTTTTGGGATTCTTTTTGGGTTTTGTAGTTTTGGCAGAAAGTAAACTAATCAATTGTAGCGGGTATTGACAGGAATATGGATCGCGTTGACTTGATGAATTCTAACTTTCACTTAGCGGGGCACAGGAAGGTGGTGATGGGATAAGCGACATTCGTATATTTCAAAATGAGTTCTGATCAAAAACAAGAACTTACAAATATGCCTGAACCAATTTCAACATTATTATTGGCTCAATTCCAAGCCACCCAACTAATATCCTCATTAATAGGTGGAACTATTGGAAATAGAGCAGATGCGATTTTTTGTAAATCGGCAAATAGAGTATATGATCGAATAAAAAACAAATTAACAACACCTGCAAATCATGAAATTCTAAAAGCAGTTCGCAGAGCATACCTAAGAAGTACAATTATGGCTTGCGAATCAGTATCAAGCAGAAAATACAATAAAATTGATACAGCTCTTTCTAAAGCAGCTCGGAACCTGAAGGAAGTAAGTAGTTATTTGAAAAACCAATTAAAGGAATTAGAAAAACCAAATTTTACTTTTCCTAAAAACCAATTCAATGACAATCCTAGACTGATATTTGAATCAAAAGGAATACCAACTCAAGAAAGGATGCAAGAACTAATTTTGAAACAGAAAAATTACATGATATCTGAACTTAAAAATGCCGGACTTCATTGGGTTGAAAAAGACTTAAAAGTCGCAATATTAGATGGCTGGCATGACAAAGGAAAGCCAATAGATTGGTTTGATTTAATGCGTGCATATTTTATTGATGACTATAAAAACAATCAAAGATTGAGATCAATAATAGATTCAAAAAATCAATTAGGAATTATTTCAGAATTAGAACGCCTTGGCGTTTCAGCGGATAACTTCATTGAATACACAAACAATTCTCATGAAAAAATTAAGAACTATTTAACCAAAATAGACAATGTGACAAAAGAAATAGAGGGCAATCAGTTCACGATAATCAAGAACCAAAAAAAAATACAAAAATCCTTAAAAAAAAAGAAAGACAAGACAATCAAGACCATTAAGCGCCAGTATAATAAATTAGAAAAATATCTTACTAACAAAGATATCGTCGAGATAATAAAATCACTAAACAAAAGTATCGACACCAGAATCAATGATTTACTACCCAAAGGAATATACTCCAACAAGTTAGAAGATTTTGAAAAATTTGAATCTGACAAAATTGTCACATCTCTTGTACAAATTGGAATCCCAATCAACACCGTTCTCCAATCAATTCAAAAGATTCCAACAAAAATCGAACAGTTCCAAAACGAAGTCGATCAAAGTACAATATTTACCACAAATCACCTTCGCAAAATTATTCATTCATTGATATTGAGCCTGGGAAACTTAGGGCAATCAGAAGAAAAAGCACAATTCTGGGCTACGAGTTATGCAAGGAGGTACGGAAATATAGACGAAAAAATAAAAATATACTCCTCACGAGATAACAGCCTGTATGATTTTGATTTCAAATTTATAATCAATCAATTATTTCCTGAATTATTTAACAAAGCTTATGGGGGCAACATGAGGCGCATAATCGAAGAAATAAACTTAAAAAACAACTTGAAAGAATGCGCAAGAGAAATATTATTTAAAGTAAATATGCTAAACATACACCAAATAAGATACAAGACCATATATTCACTTGTTTATGATTTAGCAACACAGCCGCCACATCCGTGGCTAACCTCACATGAGCTAAAAAAATCACATGTAATATACCATTTAGAGAAAGTAGAAAAGCACTATTCAAATTACAAGAAAAGACATAAAGTTGAACATTCTCTATTCGAATGTATAGAACATGCATGCGCATTGATTTTGTCAGAATATCATTCATTTTTAGGCATTGGTCATTTACAGCCGTTGTACTCACTAATCAACTATCTCAATATTAAAGACAACAATCCAGTACTTTGGGACCAATGTGAAATTTCTAATTTACACGGAGACATGCTATTAATGGACTTGGACTATGAAGAGTTTAGAAGGAACTTAAATACACTAAAAGGTCTTCTTCAAAGTTTTTATTCATTAAAAGATGAAACTAGAATTAAAATAGATGAATTGCTCGACAATTTAATAAATGTTGCCATGAATTTACCCGAAATAAAGGAGATGTCTTACGACAGGCATATTAAATCAATTCACGCTGAAAGTGATTTAAAGGAGACAATTGGCTATTTATTAAAATCAATCCCTCAAATCAAATTTTTAGACCACTTTGACAAACTTAAACATGAAATCAACGGAGGGGTATTTACCATCATTAAGCCTTTCATCAAACTTTCTTATTCCATTGGCGGCAATTTGAGTGATGCAGAGACAAACAAAGTTAGAGAATATTATGCGAATAAATTCTCTAACTTCATAATTATATTTTCAATAGATGAATTAAAACATATCCCTTTGCCAAAAGATGAAAATGTTGATATAATTAACATCACCGTTTCTGAACTATTCAATGTAATTAGAGGTACAAATCGAATCGGAAAATGGAAAGAAACAATAGAATACAAGTTAGTAAATAGGCCTAAAAACGATAGCCAATAAAGTGCAAACCGGCTACCGCATGCAGATGCTTTTAATGGTTATTTCCAGTTTTAACTGGCGAGCAAATTCTAACCCTTACCTTTCCCCCATACGTCCTGCATCTCCAAAACATCTCACATATTAAATAATTCCAACTATTCCCGACACAATTGATTGGCCACCATCCTACAATCTGGATGAGGTATCGGGTTTGGGACTAACTCCTGGATCAACACCCAAACCCCATCGGTTCAATTTCAATCCGCTTTATTCCCCTTTAACCGGTCTGGTGGAGTGTCCAGTTTACGTATCCATTCGCTCCTCTAACATTGATTTGCTCACCCATTGCGCAAAGAACCCAATCCCAGCCAGCCATTCTTCCAGGCAGTTGAGGGAGTAAGCCTGCCATGTTTTAGATTACTCTACATTTCATGAAAGTACCGGGCAGGAGCTCATCATCCGAAATTGGAAAACGACAAGTTCCAAAAGGCCGGGGGGATTCCGGGACAATGAGCTCGACAGGCAAAAATTTGAGAAGTGCTTTTGGGATTCTTTTTGGGTTTTGTAGTTTTGGCTGGAAGGAACCCAATCAATTTTAGCGGGTATTGACAGAAGCCTGGATCGGCGTTGACTTGATGAATTCTAACATTCACTTTGCGGGGCAAAGGAAGGTGGTGGTGGTGCAGGAATAAGAGGCATTTGGTTATGTGGGCCTTGCAATGCAGTGACAACAATCTGCAAAAGCACTAACTTTGATGTATGAAGACAAAAACAGAATACATAAGTCACTTAATCAAGAATTCAGTCCTCCTGATTGACCCCAAAGCAGAAGTAATTCTCTATGGATCAAGAGCAAGAGGAGACGAACGGATTGATTCAGATTGGGACATACTTATTTTAACAGACTATCCGGTAGATTTACAGACCGAAAGAAAATTCAGGAATAAACTTTATGACCTGGAATTGGAAACAGGTGAATCATTTTCTGTTTTTGCTTATTCAAAGAAGGAATGGATGACAAAACAGCGAATTACACCATTTTATCATAACGTCACTCAAGAAGGAATTCGACTATGACTATTGATGAACGTGAAATACAGGATTGAATCGGCCTACAAAACATTTAACGCTGCGAAGGTTTTATACTCAAAACGAAGTGGTTTGGGCGGCGTACGCCGCCCAAACTCCCCATACACACTTGACTAAAGTGATGCGTTATTCTCAAACCACGTCGAGTCGAGTATAGCTGAAAATGGCTTTTGGAATTCAGCGGTAAATCGACTTTATTATTCCCTATTTTATGCTGTGAATGCATTACTTATTGCGAATGAAATCTTGACAAAATCGCATTCGACAACAAAAAGTCAAATTTCATTACATTTTGTAAAAACAGGCAAATTTGAAAAAAAATATGGAAAATTATTGTCTGAATTATTCGACTGGAGACAAAAAGGTGAATATAAAAACATTTTCGACTATGATGAATCTTCCGTCCGGCCCTTGTTTTAACCTGTGAATGAAATGATAGAATTAATCGAAAAAGAAATAAATAACACCCTGTAACACTGGTCATAGTGCATGACACAGTTAGTGGGAGGCAAAAATTTGAGACTAAAAAACAACCACTTCAAAAGCAACACGCCTCATATACTAAATCCTTTTAAAAAAAGACAAGAACACATAAGTGATTTGGAAGGGTGTATCACTATCCCTCAATTTGGATGGCTATCGGGTTTTGACTCACTCCTGGATTGACGGCCAAACCACATTGTTTTATTTCCAATTAAAAAAAGTAACCAAAGGCCATGTTGAATACAAACATGAACAGGCCGAAATAAATCCCCTGCCGGATCCAGCCCCTGCCGGCGAAGGGGTTGGGTTTGGATGGTTTTGAATTAGTCATTGCACGGAATTTTTACTCATGGATTCATGATGCGAAAATAATTCCCGGCAACAATTTCAAATCTTCCCAAAAATAAAATCTTCAAATCCCGCTCTGACCCTGTCTTCCATGTTTGCTCAGTTCCTCTCCCGACGAATGTCGGGACTCAATTCCTCAATTCCTCCCCCGATGCCGATTATTATCGGCACGGGGCTCGATTCCTCAATCAACCCACCATCCTCCTGATGCCCAGCGGATTGCCCTCTTTCAGCTCATCCGGCAGCAGTTCGTCGGGGAAGTTTTGAAAGGCGAGCGGTCTTGCGAAGCGACGGATGGCGCCGGTGCCCACGGATGTGAAACGGCTGTCGGTGGTGGCGGGCCAGGGGCCGCCGTGCTGCATGGCGTGGCACACTTCCACGCCGGTTGGCACCCCGTTGATGATGAGGCGACCGGCCAGTTCACGCATAGAGTTCAGCAGGTCTCCATGCGACAACAGCTCCTCCCCTTCGGCAAACAGGGTGGCGGTCAGTTGTCCTTCCAGGCTTTTAAGGAGTGCCTCCAGTTCCTCTTCTGAGCGCCAGGTCACCAGCAAGGTGAAGGGCCCGAACACCTCTGCGTGCAGCATGGGGTTTTTGACGAAAGCCGCTGCCGAGGTTTTGGCCACGGTGGGGCGCACGGCAGCGGAGCTGTTTTCCGAAGGAGCAAAAACCTCCTCCACTGCACCGGCTCCCAGCAGTTGGCGCATGGCGCCGAGGTAAGCATCGAATATCTTTTCGTTCAGCATGCACTGGGGGGCTGCCTCGGACAGCGCCTGTTTCATTGCATGGATGAAGTCTTCCGCCTTCGCCTCCGGCAACAGGATCAGTCCCGGGTTGGTGCAAAACTGGCCGGCCCCAAGGGTCACTGAACCTACGAGCTGAGCCGCCAATTGAGCGCTTTTGTCCCGGATGTAGCGTGGCATAATGATAATTGGATTGATGCTGCCCATTTCCGCAAAAACCGGGATGGGTTTCGGCCGGCGGTTGGCCAGGTCGAACAGGGCCTTGCCGCCCCTGTGCGAACCGGTAAAGGCCACCGCCGCCACGTCGGGATGCTCCACCAGCGCCTTGCCGGTTTCGTAATCGCCATTGAGGGAGGAGAAAACGCCTTCGGGCATGTCGGTCCTTTTGGCAGCCCGCTGGATGGCCCGGGCCACCAGTTCATTGGTGGCGGGGTGGGACTCGTGCCCTTTCACGATCACCGGACAACCGGCGGCCAGGGCAGATGCCGTGTCGCCCCCGGCCGTTGAGAATGCCAGGGGGAAGTTGCTGGCGGTGAACACCACTACGGGCCCCAGCGGCACCAGCATGCGCCTCACATCCGGCCTGGGCACGGGCTGCCGACCGGGGTCGCCGTGGTCAATCACGGCCTCCACCCAGCTGCCCTCCTCCACCAGGCTGGCAAAGAGGCGCAGTTGGGAGCAGGTGCGGCCCCGCTCTCCGGTCACCCGTCCTTCGGGCAATCCGGATTCTGCCATGACGGTTTTCACGAGTTCGTCGCCCAGGCTTTCTATTTCTTCGGCAATGGCCCGTAAAAAGGCCGCCTTCTGTATGCCCGTTGCGAAGCGAAAGGAAGAAAAAGCGCTTTTGGCCAGCGCCACCGCTTTGTCAATCTCTTCTGTGGTTGCCTTTGGGTATTGCATGGCCCGCCCCGCCGCCGTCACGGTTTCAAACGGGGTGCCTTGTGCCGATTCTGTGTATCCGATGATGTTCATTGTTTGAGGGTTATGAAGGATTATGAGGATTATGAGGATTATGAGGATTATGAAGGATTATGACCCCGATATTCATCGGGGATGAAGGATTATGGAAGTTGTAGGTTGTAGGTTGTAGGTTTGGGGTTGGTCCTGAGCTTGTCTCGGGATTCAACTCTGTTTTCAACTCCCAATACTCTGTGGTTATAAAGGTTTATGGGGATTATGGAAGTTGTCGGTTGTCGGTTGTCCCCGATACCGAAAGCCGATAGCTATCGGCTTTCGGTATCGGGGTCGGTTGTCAGTTATCGGGAATACTCTGTTCAACTCTGTTTCAAACTCTGATAACTCTGTGGTTAAAAAGTGTAGAGTTTGAGGGCGCTAGTTCTCTGAGTGCACTGCAAAAACCCCTAACTCATTAATTCCGACGGAAATTTGAATGCTCACATGCCGGACAGAGTCCGGCTGGATGAGGCACCGGACGGAGTCCGGCGCCAGCAACCACGCTGGTTCCGGACTCTGTCCGGGACCATATCTTGTCGGACTCTGTCCGACATTTTTCCAGAAGGAATAACCTCTTTTGACGAGAATACCACTTTTTGCAGTGGACTCAGTTCTCTCAGTTCTTCAAATCCTCCCCCGAAAGCTTTCGGGGTTCAATTTCTCAATATTCCCACATTCGGCCTGTCGGCCAATGCCCGCTCGATGATACCGATCACCTTTTGGCGTTCGGTGCCGGATAGGGGCTGGCGTGGGCGGCGGACGTGCTCAGAGCCCAGGCCGACCATGACTTCGGCGAGTTTGATGTTTTGGACCAGTTGGGGGGAAACGTCCAGTTCCAGGAGGGGCAGGAACCAGCGGTGAATGCGGCGGGCCTCTTCGATGCGGCCGGCTTTTACCAGGTCGTATATGGCCACGGTTTCCTTCGGGAAAGCGCATACCAGCCCGGCCACCCAGCCGTCGGCGCCCATGACCAACTCTTCGATGGCGATGGTGTCCACACCACAGAGGATGCGCAGTCGCTCGTTGCCGAAGCGGCTGATGAGGCGGGTGACGTTGGTGATGTTGCGGGTGCTTTCCTTGACGGCCTGGATGTTGGGCTCCTGGAGCAACACCTCAAACATATCCGGCGTCACCTCAATTTTGTAGTCCACCGGGTTGTTGTACACGAGGATGGGCAGGTCGGTGCTCCTGGCAATGTCCCTGAACCAATCCACGGTTTCCTGGTCGGTGCTTTTGTACTGCATGGGGGGCAGCACCATGAGGCCGTGGGCGCCGTTGGCCCGGGCTTCCTGTGCCACGGCGATGGCTTCTGTGGTGGATCGCTCCGCAACATTGACGACGACGGGGATGGTTCCGGCAGTTTCGTCCAGTGCCGTCCGGAGCAGTTCGAGTTTGTCGGTCCGGGTGAGGGTGCTGGCCTCCCCCAGGGACCCGCCGAGGATGATGCCGTGTACGCCGGCCTCCATTTGTGCCCGGATGTTCTTGCGGAACAAGGGCAGGTCGAGGCTGCCGTCTTCGTGAAACTTGGTGGTGAGGGCGGGGTAAACCCCTTGCCAGGTCACTTTCATTTTGACGATGTTTTGTCTGGGCGAAGGTACAGCCACATTGTGGAACGGGCTGAAAAGAAAATTGCAGATTCCGGTACTATTTTGACGATGTTTGCCTTCGGAAAACAAAAACACCTGCAATCATTGTTTCAAAACAGCCCGATGCAACAGCCCCGCACCTTTCTGATCCCGAAATCCACCACCCGTTCCATCCACCTTCAGCACGACCGGGTGCCACACTTTTACGACCTGTTGCATTGCCACGGGGAGGTGCAACTCAGCCTCATCGCCAGGGGGCGTGGCATGTTTACCATCGCCGGGCAGTTGGGCCGTTTTGCCGAAGGTGAAGTGTATTTGCTGGGCAGCAATGTGCCGCATGTGTTCAGGAATGACCAGGCCTGGTATGAGGACCAAACACAGGCGCCGGCTGAGATGTATTCGGTTTTTTTCGGAAAAGACGGATTGTTGAAATCCCTGGAATTGCCGGAGTTTCAGGCCATCAGGGATCTGCTCCACATTGCGCAGCGAGGGCTGAAACTGAAAGCCGGGCGGGCACAGGCCATCCAAACCGGCCTGCCGGAGTTGTGGGCGCTCTCACCGGCTGCCCAGGTGATCCGCCTTCTGCAAATGCTGGACACCTTGTCCGGAACCGGGAACTGGGAGCCGGTTTCTTCGCAGGTTTCACCGGTGTTGCCCCGGCAAGACGACTACGAGCGCCTCAACGACCTGTTCAATTTCCTGATGGAGAACTTTACCCGGCCGGTGAAACTGGAGGAGGTGGCAGCCGTTGTGCACCTGAGTCCGGCGGCCTTTTGCCGATTTTTCAAGCAGCGCACCCGCAAGACCTTTGTGGAATACCTGAATGAGATCAGGGTGAACCACGCCTGCCGGATGCTGGTGGAAAGCGATATGCCCGTGGGCGAAATTTGCTACGCCTGCGGCTTTAACAACCTGGCCAATTTCAACCGGCAATTCCGTCGCATAAGCGGCACCACCCCACTGCATTGGCGAAGAAAAAACCAGAAGCCCGCCAAAATGATTGATAAGGCATAAAAAACAAGGCTCAGAGCGATGTACAATTCCCTGAAATTTCTACCTTTGCCCGCCTTTTCAAAAAAGTTTCCCGGAACGGGGGCCTGCGGGTCAGCGCAACGGGGGTTGAAATCATCATTAAACACTTTCATTACATGCGTAATTTCGAAGTGACCTTCATCGTAGATCCAGTTCTGTCGGGCGATGAAGTAAAAGCGACAGCTCAGAAGTATGTCGATCAATTGCAGGAGAACAACTGCGAGATCGTTCATGTGGATGAGATGGGCTTGCGCCGTTTGGCCTATGAAATCAACAAGCGGCATTCAGGATATTACTACTGTGTAGAGTTCCGCACCGAGAGCGGTGCAATCATTGATCCGATGGAACTCAACATGCGCCGCGACGAACGCATCCTGCGTTTTCTCACCGTAAAGCTGGACAAGTACGGCGTACAGTACAACGCTGACAAGCGTGCCGGCAAGATTGGCAAGGTAAAGCGCAAGAAAAAAGCCGAGCCCGCCGAAACGCCCAGCCGCAGCAGATCAAAGAAACAGCCTAAGCAACAAGACAACCTGAAGCGCGTCGAAGGCATCGGCCCGAAGATCGCTGAAGTGTTGCGTGCCAATGGAATTGACACCTTTGCCAAACTGGCCAGGATGACACCCGACCAGATCAAGGAACTGCTCAACAACGCCGGAGAGCGTTTCAGTTTCCAGGATCCGACCACCTGGCCAAAACAGGCCAAAATGGCCGCCGACGGCGAGTGGGACAAACTGCGCAAATGGCAGGATGAACTCAAAGCCGGCAAAGTTGCTGCCTCTCAGGAAGAGGAATAATCAATTGTTCAAAACCCGGCCGCTGCCGCACCGGCAAATGGCCAACAAAAATTTGAAAAATGGCTGCATCAAGAGATGATATCAAGTTTCTCAGCAATCCGAATATAGGTCAGGCTCGCAAAAAGTACTGCCGCTTCCGCAAATACGGCATCAAGTACATTGACTACAAAGACCCGGATTTCCTTCTGCAATTCGTCAACGAGCAGGGCAAGATACTGCCCCGCCGCATCACCGGCAACTCTCTCAAATACCAGCGCCGTGTGGCCACTGCCGTTAAGCGTGCCCGCCACCTGGCCATGTTGCCATTCGTTGCAGACCAGCTGAAATAATTTGTATGAATTGGCGGCTTGCCAACCCGACGGTTCGGAAAAGCTGCACCAAAAATTATCAACAATGGAAGTAATCCTTTTGAAAAATATTGAGAAGGTCGGCCGCAAATTTGACATCGTGAAGGTCAAAGACGGCTATGGCCGCAACTATCTGATCCCACAGGGATTGGCCCTGGTTGCCAACGAGCGCAACCGCAACAACCTGGACAGCTTCAAGCGCCAGGAGGCCCGCAAACTGGAACAACGCATAGATGAGTTCCGCACCATCGCCGAAAAGGTGAACGGAAAGTCCGTAAACGTCGTCGTAAAAGCCGGTATCAGTGGGAAGATTTTTGGCAGTGTCACCAATATCCAACTCGCCAAAGTACTCAAAGAGCAACTGGATGTTGAAATTGACCGCCACTCCATCCTCCTGCCTGAGAATGTAAAAATGCTCGGCTCCTACCAGGCCACCCTCGACCTGCACCCGGAAGTGGAAGCTGCTTTTGATTTCGTCGTAATGACCGAAGACGGCCGCACCGGACCCGAAGGTGAAGAGGAAACCGCCACACCCACAGAAGTTGCTTCTGAAGAAGCTACCGAAGCAAGCGAAGAAGTTGCTGAAGAAGCAAGCGAAACGGCTGCTGAAACGACCGAAGAGGAAAACGAATAATTTCCGAATAGCAATAAGGTGAAAGCCCGGCGACAAGGTTGCCGGGCTTTTTTTTGTGATAGCTTGAACGTTCAATTCAAAGGCCGAAATCTCACAAGCCACTACCTCTTGCAAATGTTCTATCTTTCCCCATTGGGAGCAAATCATGAGCAATTCCCGCATGAAACAAGCAACAGCAATTCAAATACTTCAGCAGTTCCTGGATGTTGCCGGGGTGGAGGGACTGGCCCCGCTTTCCGGTGGTCACATCAACAGCACCTTCCGGGTGGATGCCGTTTTGGCCGGAGGCCGAAGGGAGAAATTGATATTGCAGAAAATAAATACCCATATTTTCAAAAAGCCTGAACGGGTGATGGAAAACATCGCAGCCACTGCGAGACATTTGTCCGGAAAAGATTACAAATTGAAAGTGATGTCTCCTGTGCCTACGCTAAATGGCTCCTTGCTTTATTCTGAAAATTCAGAAACGTGGAGGTTGTTTCCCTTTTTCGGTAATACGACTTGTTTCTTTACCGCAAAAGACGATGAAACAGCCCACCGGACAGCCTGGGCGTTTGGTAATTTCATGGCAAAACTGGGTGATTTTGACGCAAAAAAACTGCACATCACCATTCCTGATTTTCACAACGGCATATTGCGAATAAAACAACTGGACGCTGCAATTAAGGAAGCGAAAAAGGACAGGTTGGCGCAAGCCGGGGAGTTGCTCAAAGGCATCACGGAACACCTGGTATATTTAAAAAAAATGGACTCCCTGCCCTTGCCTTTGAGGGTGGCACACCACGATGCGAAGATCAGCAATGTGCTTTTTGACGAAGAAGGGAAAAAACCGGTGGCCATCGTTGATCTGGACACCATCATGCCCGGCAGGATGATCTCGGATTTTGGTGACCTGGTGAGGAGCATGGCGTGTACCGTTTCTGAAGAGGAGGAAGACCCCGGAAAGGTTGCTTTTGTACCTGCCAGGTACGAAGCGCTGGAAGTGGGTTTCCTGGAAGGTCTTTCAGGTGCCATTGCGATGAAAGAAAAAAAGGCGCTGCCGGCAGCCGGCCCCTGGCTGACCCTGATGCAGAGCGTGCGTTTTTTGACGGATTTTCTGAGGGGGGATGTCTATTACCGGGTGCGGTATGAGCACCAAAACTACCACAGGGCCCGGAACCAGTTCGTGTTGTTCCTGTCAATGAAACGACACCTGGCAGACCGGTTAATTGTCTGTTAAACTACCCCCTGGCAGGCATCAAATGGTAAATTTGTGTCTGTTTCCGCAACTCTGCCGCCTGCCGGCAGTTATTTCTTTCGGGCAAGGCACAGCGCCCTCTTGCTTATGAACAAAAAAGCAATCTGGATAATCATTGGTTTGATGACCCTGGCCCTGATCGGGGTGGCCAGCATGCAGGCGAAATGGATCGTGGACAGCCTGAAAGCCAATGAGGAACAATTCACCATCCACGTTTTTGAGGCGCTCAACCGGGTGTCGGAAAAACTGGCCTACCAGGAGAACCTCGAAGCCCTGCAGCACGTGGACAACGGCTTTGCGCAGGACTTCATGCAGCGCGACCTGCAACAAAGAATGGATTCCACCAATTCATCTTTCAGGGTTATTGACCCCGAGCACAAAGAGGTGGTGCTGACCAAAAAGCAGTTGCTGGAGCTTTCGCTGTATTCCAACACCTGCAATTGTTCCAGTTGCCGTGAAGAAAGGGCTAAAATGCTGACCCAGTTTGTGACCTTCACCCGGGGGCTCGACATGACCCCCGTAGTGGAGCGGGTGAACCTGGAACAACTCCATGAATTTCTTCGGCAGGAGCTGTACGACAAAGGCATCCGCATCCCTTACCACTACGGTGTTTACGACAACAAAAAGGAAACCTTCGTCATTTCCGACGGGCACTACCTGGTGGAAGATAACAACAATGCCACCACCCAAAAGGGCTTTAAGAACCTGCACAATTCCGAATACCGGGTCAACCTTTTTCAGCAGGACGCCGATCCGCCGGGCAAGCTGATGGTTTATTTTCCGACGAAAAGCTCTTTCATCTGGAGCTCTGTGCTGCGCTCCCTCCTGGCCACCATCGTTTTCATGGGGCTGATCCTGTTCAGTTTCACCTACACGGTGCTGGTGGTGTTCAAACAGAAGAAATTGTCGGAGATGAAGAACGACTTCATCAACAACATGACCCACGAGTTCAAAACGCCCATCGCCACCATCTCCCTTGCCAGCGACAGCATTTCGAATCCAATGGTCATCAACCAGCCGGACAAGATCAGGCGCTTTGTGGGCATCATCAAACAGGAGAACAAGCGCATGAACTCGCAGGTGGAAAAGGTGCTTCAGATGGCCCAGATTGACCGCAAAGACATCAACCTGAAACTGACGGATGTAAACCTCCATGAAGTCATTGACCGGGCAGTGGAGTACATCACCCTGCAGGTTGAGAAGAAGGAAGGATCGGTAAAAACGGAGCTGAACGCCACCCAGCCCATCGTGGAGGCCGACCTGACACACATCTCCAACGTGATCAACAACCTGCTGGACAATGCCAACAAGTATTCACCCGACAAGCCGGAAATCGTCGTCAGAACGGAGGATGCCCCGGGCGGCATAGCCATCACCGTGAAAGACAAGGGAATCGGGATGAGCAAAGAGGCCCGCAAGCATATCTTCGAAAAATTTTACCGGGTACACACCGGCAACCGCCACGATGTGAAAGGCTTCGGCCTTGGGCTGAGTTATGTAAAAGCCATTCTGGAAGCCCACAATGGAACTGTGGAGGTAAAAAGCGACCCCGGCAGAGGCAGCACTTTCAGTATTTTTGTGCCCCACCGGCAAAATTCAAAGCAAAGAGCTGTGATGAACGGATAATAATTTTTTCGCTTTTCAGTTTCAGTAGCATCCGTTCAAAAATGCCGGGCTTAGGCATTGCAACAGCATTCCGGCATCTTCGTAAGAAAAACGCAAGCCCGGACTGACAAGCTAAAACACCTGCTTATGACAAATTCAACTTCACGCGGCAGATTACTCCTGGTGGAAGATGACCAGAACTTCGGCGATGTGCTGGGGTCTTACCTGGAAATGAACGGCTACGAAGTAACCCTTGCCACTGACGGCATCAAAGGTGCCGAGGCCTTCAACTCCGGTGAATTTGACCTGTGCATCCTGGATGTGATGATGCCGCGCAAAGACGGTTTCACCCTGGGAAAGGAGATCAGGGAGAAAAACCAGGACATGCCCATCATCTTCCTCACCGCCAAAACCCAGAAAGAAGATGTACTCCAGGGCTTCAAACTCGGGGCTGACGACTATGTGACCAAGCCTTTCAATTCCGAGGAACTGCTCTTCCGCATCAAGGCCATCCTGAAAAGAACCCGCCCCAAAGCCGACCCCAAAGACGAGATCAAGGAATTCACCATCGGCAAATACCATTTCAAATACAAGGTGCGGATACTGACCTTTGACCCGGGCGGACCCAACGAGCAAAAATTCAGGCTTTCCCCGAAGGAAGCGGAACTGCTGCGCATGTTCGCCCTCAACATGAACGAGGTGCTGCCCCGCTCCGAGGCCCTGACAAAAATCTGGGGACAGGACAACTACTTCACCGCCCGCTCAATGGATGTATTCATTACCAAACTGCGCAAATACCTGAAGCTGGACGAAAACCTGGAAATCGTGAACATTCACGGCAACGGGTTTCAACTGCTCGAAAAAAATACAGCCGAATGAGGTGGCACAGCCACTTCAGCCCTAACCTCCCCAAAGCCCTTCCCCGTGAAGGGCTTTGTTATTTTTTTCGCTTCGCAAAAATTGGGTGCAACTTTGCCCGGCAGCACCCATTCAACGAAAACCTCCCATGCTTTACCTCGTGCCAACACCCATCGGTAACCTCAATGACATCACCCTGCGGGCAATTGAAACCCTGCGGCAGGTGGACAAGGTGCTGGCCGAAGACACCAGGGTGACCAAAAAACTGCTCTCCCATTTCGACATTCAGACGCCGCTCAGTGCCTTCCACGCCTTCAACGAGCACAAGGTAACTGCATCCATTGTGAATGAACTCGAGCACGGCACCGACATCGCCCTGGTGACGGATGCGGGCACCCCCGGCATTTCAGACCCGGGTTTTCTGCTGGTGCGGGCCTGCCGGCAGGCCGGGGTCAGGGTGAGTTGCCTGCCGGGGGCCACGGCTTTTGTGCCGGCACTGGCAGCCTCGGGCCTGCCTTCGGACAAATTCCACTTTGAGGGCTTCCTCCCGCACAAAAAAGGGCGACAGACCCGGCTGCAATACCTGGCCGCCTTGCCCCACACCTTCATCCTGTACGAATCGCCCCACCGGCTGGTGAAATGCCTGGGGCAACTGGCCCAACATTGCGGAACGGAACGCCTGGCCTGTGTGGCCAGAGAACTAAGCAAGATACACGAGGAAATTGTCACCGACACCCTCAAAAACCTGATTGGTGCCTTCGGTGAAAAAACGGTGAAGGGAGAAATCGTCATCGTCGTTGCCGGAGGCGACTACAAAACAGAAAAAAACGAACAATGAAATATCCGGGAACTCTGCTGTTGCTGCTTTCAATCGTGGCCTGCCGGCCCGGAGAGGACTCACTCAACCTCCAGCCCTACTACTTTCCGCTCGACTCGCTGGGCAGTGGCAAAGTGTATTCCTACGAGTCCGTGGGCAACCCCTACGACCCGCCCATTTTCTGGCTGTACCAGAACCGCCGTGAAAACGGCACCACGTTTCTGACCGGCACCTCTTACGACCTGGATTTTCAACCCGATCAGTATGTGGTGGAGCGCCGGGTGAGCAACGGAATGAAACTGGACACCTTCATCACCTACGAGGCCGTTTCGGAAGAAAAGAAGCTGAAGGTCGCTGCGCAAATAGAAGCCGGCAATGTGTTCCCCTTCCGGCTGAAGGATGAAAACGAGGTGCTGCTGACCACCGTAAAGTGGCACAGTGAAACCGGCGATGCCGACATCACCTTCGTCAGAAACCGGCAATACCTGTCCGACACCACCGTTGTGTTCAAAGGCGACACCCTGCCGGCGGTGAGGATCCTGCTTCGGGAGTTGATTGACACCGACCGGGAAGGCCACCTGGAACTGGAATACGGTGGCGAAGAAGTTTATGCCAAAGGAATCGGGCTGGTGTATTTTGAGAAGAACATCAATCCGGAGTGGCAAATGAAATACGCCCTTCAGGAAATTTACGAACGGCCTTATTTTGAAAAGGTATTTGGTGTCAAACTGGTGACCGGAACCGGAGTACAAGCCAACCATTGAGAATCAAAATCGGAAAATGAACCTCAAAGTTTTACCATATCCAGCCAGTATCCTTGTATTTCTTTTCTTTTCCCTTAGCGCCACGGCGCAAATCAAAGCACCGGATTTGCTTTGCCTGAAAGGCGATACCCTGGTATGGGACCTGCCGGTGAACAACTGCGGCCCTTTTGTCAGCCATGACATTTACACCAGCACGGATATCAACGGCCCCTATACCCTGCTGACCAGCATCACAGTCCAGGGCCAGACCAGCTTCATTGACCCCAACCCGAACAACGAGTTGCGCTTTTACTACATGGTGGGCAACTACGATTGTCCCGGTCAGACCCAGCTCAGCTCTGACACGCTGGACAACCTGCCACCCGACATCTCGCCGATCAATTTTGTGACGATAGAAAACGGCCAGGTGAGCATCAACTGGACACCCAGCCCCTCGCCAGAGGTTTACGCCTACATCATTTACCGAAGGACCAACCTGGGCGACGTACCCGTGGACACGGTTTTCAACGGCAACACCTACATTGACCTGGCTGCCAACCCGAACCAGCAATCGGAATCTTATTTCGTGAATGCCCTCGACCGCTGCGGCAATACCAGCCTGTTCGACCTGCGCCATCGCTCCATCTACCTGCAGGGTAGCACACAGCCCTGTGAGCAAACGATCAGCCTCAATTGGAACCCCTACCAGAACTGGCCCGACGGCATCGCCGAACAGCAAGTCTGGCTCAGTGTGGATGGCGGAAGCTATTCCAACATCGCCAGCGTGCCGGTCAGTGACAGCAGCTATGTTTTCAACGGGGTGAACGACGGTACCTCTTATTGTTTTTTCGTCAGAAATGTGGCGGCCGGCACGGGGTATGAATCGAGCTCCAACATCGTTTGCTTCGATGCAGAAATCGTCAGACCCATCCAGGAGTTGTTTGTGGAAAGTGCCAGCGTAAACGACGACGGCAGCGTCACCCTCCGCTGGCTGTGGAACGACGATGCCGAGCTCAATCAATTCGAGATTCTCCGCTCCGGAATGAACGGCAATTACGAAGTCATCTCAACGCAGACACCTGTTTTCCCGCTTCAACAGCTCAACACCTTCCTGGACAATCCGCCCCAGGATGCAGGCCCCTGGTATTACACCATCCGCACCACTGATGACTGCGACACGGTGAAAACCTCCACTTACGGGGCCACGGTTTTTCTTAGTGGTTCATCTTCGCAAACCGGCACCAACAACCTGAACTGGACCCCCTTCGACCAGGAGTTGAGCACTGCTCACACCTGGGAAGTGTACCGGGTGCTGAACGGCGCCGCCACCAAAGTGGCCAGTTTGCCCGGCACCCAAACCCAGTACACCGACAACTACGAACCGGGCCTCACGGGCGGCCTCACGGCCTGTTATTACGTACTGGCAAAAGGCACCCTGACACCGCCCGGTGGCGGCAGCAGCATCAGCATTCAGAGCCGGTCAAACACCATCTGCATAGAGCAGCCCCTGCGCATCCTCATTCCCAACGCCATTGCCCCGGAAGGCTTCAACCAGGAATTCAAGGTGCTGATCATTCCCGAAGATTTTTCTGAATTCGACCTGAAGATCTTCAACCGCTACGGCCAACAGGTGTTCCATACCACCAACCCCGACGAGGGCTGGCGGGGAACGAAAAACGGAAAGAAACTTCCTCAGGGCGTTTACGTTTATACCCTCAGAATCAAACAAGCCAGTGGAAACGAGGAGCTTAGAAAGGGCTCGATCGTATTGCTCAGGTAAGGATTTTTCAAAGTATGATTTTTCAAATGTGAAAAAGCGTTCAAAAGCAACCTATAATACCTGAAGTCTTTATATTTGCCCCGCTTTCAAATAATGGTCGGTTGGCCGAGTGGCTAGGCAGAGGTCTGCAAAACCTCCTATCCCGAAGACGTTCGGGATTCGAATCCGCTACCGACCATGATGAAGCATATTTTAATGGTCGGTTGGCCGAGTGGCTAGGCAGAGGTCTGCAAAACCTCCTACAGCGGTTCGAATCCGCTACCGACCTCTCCAAAGGCGCCTTTCTGGCGCCTTTTTTTGTTGAATTGTTGAATTGTTGAGATTGTTGAATTGTGGCGGTGGGCTTTGCTCATGGTCCATAAC
>JALWSS010000183.1 GCA_026993525.1 Saprospiraceae bacterium | reverse complement strand
CTACTCCCTACTCCCTACTCCCTACTCCCTACTCCCTACTCCCTACTCCCTACTCCCTACTCCCTACTCCCTACTCCCTACTCCCTACTCCCTACTCCCTACTCTCTGCCGAAGGCAGTCCCGACGAATGTCGGGATACTCCCTACTCCTTTCCTTTCAGTTGTTTGTAGTATTCCTCCACCAGCTGTTTGTAGTAGGGTTTCAGCGACGGTGACACCGTTTTGAACATTTCGACTTCTGCCTCCCGCTTTTTGATGTATTCCTCCAGCGAGGGCGGCAGTTTGCGTTCTTTGTCTTTGGCGGTTTTCGATTTGCGCTGGTTGTCGTACTCCTGTTGGCGTTCGGCTTTTTCGTGTTCCAGCAGGCGGGTGAGGATTTGCTGCTGGCGCATGAGCATTTCGTTGGTGAGGCGCTTGTTGACCAGTTCCGTTTCAATTTTGTTCATCTGCTCCATGATGCTCTCCAGCTCGGGGTTGCCTTTTCCCTGTTCTTGCAGTTTCTTTTGCTTTTCCCTTAGCGCTTTGCGCAATGCTGCCTGCCGGGCCGCCATCTGGGCAAACTCTTTTGACGAAGGCATGTTGCCGCCTTCCATGCCCTCTTTCATCTGTTGCATGCCCTCGTTGAGTTCCTGTTGTCCCTGGCTGATCTTGTCCATGGGCACATCGCCTTCGCTGCCGCTGCCGCCGGGGTTGGTACACATCTGGCTGCCGGCCATCATTCCGGCCATCTGCTGTTGCATCTGCTGCATGGTTTCGCTGAGCATGAGGGCCAGGTCGTTGAGGTTTTTCATGGCCCTTTGCTGTTGCTCGCTTGCCTGGGCTTTTTGCCGCTCTTCCAGGTGATCGAGGCCTTTGCGCATGTTGTTTTTGATGTCTCCGACTTTTTCGGTGATGAAGCTTTCCATCTGCATCACGCGCTTCGCCAGGGCATACAGGCTGTCTTCAACCACTTTGAAGTCGTCCTGGATTTTCTTTTGCTGCTGGGTCAGTTCGGTGTACCGGGGTGTATTGATCTCCACCGGGGCAAACTGGTCCATCAGGTCTTCCTGTTCAAAGGAGAGCGTGACCACATTTTCCAGCAACTGGCGCAGGGCTTTCATGTCCAGTTCCATTTGTTCCATTTGCTGGCTTTGCATCTGCATTTGCATGTTGTTGGCCATGTTTTTCATCTTTTTGGAAGCGCTTTTCTGCTTCCTGCCGGCCTTCTGGTTTTTGCCCTGTTGCAGATTCTGCTGGCTGTCCTGTAAGTCCTGCCTGATGTCTTCCCGCTCCTGCTTCTGATCGTCGAAATCCTTTTTGTTCTGGAGTTTCTCGTTCATTTTTTCGAGCTTCTCTATCTGTTCTTCTATCTGCTCAAATTCCTTGTTGATTTCCTCCTGTTTCTTTTCCAGGTCAGATTGCTTGTCCTGGTCACCGCTTTGCTGGTCACCTTGCTGTTCTTTCTGGTCCTGCTCGTTTTGCTGCTGTTCAGCGCCTTCTTTGTTTTCTCCTTTCTCTTCGGGTTGTCCTTCGTTCTTTTCGCCCTGTTGTTTGTTTTCCTGTTGCTCGCCGTCACTTTGCTCGCCATCCTGCTGCTCTTCGTCTTTCTGTTCATCCATCTTTTCGGTTTCTTCGGCAAGCTTTTCCTGCTCCTCTGCCAGCTTTTCCAGTTTGTCAATGGTCTGCTGCATCTCGTACTCGAATTCGAGTTGTTTGAACAGCTCCATCATGCGGTCCAGGTCTTTTTCCTTCTGTTCGTTTTCGGACTGCATGTCTTTCATCATTTCCAGGGCCTGGTCTTTTTCCAGTTTTTGCAGTAGTTCCTCAATTTTCTGCATCAGTTCCTGCAATTCCTGGTCTTGCAGGTTTTCCATCAGTTCCTGCATCTGTTCCTGCTTTTCCTGCATGGCAGGGTCGGGCTGGTCGAATTCTTCCTGGTTTTTCATGTTTTCTTCAAAAGCTTTTTGAGCTTCTTCGATCTGCTTTTGAAGTTCTTTCTGGCGTTCCAGCAATTTCTCCAGTTCCTTGCGGGTTTGCCAGTCCATTTCCTTTTCCTGCAAGACTTTGTCGTGCAGTTTTTTCATGTCTTCTTTGAGCTTGCGGCTCTCTTCCATGGCCTCTTTGAGCTTGTCCTTGATGGCCTGGTTGTTTTCCTCGGTCATCTTTTCGTATTCCTCAACAGTGGGCATGGAGAACGCCATCAGGGTGGTGCGTGAGGCCTTGCTGCCATTGACGGCGTCGTTGTCGTACACCTCAAAATAATAAGTCACCTCATCGCCGGCTTTCAGTTCGAGTTCGTTGAGGTCAAAGACGTGGGAGTATTGGATGGCTTTGCCGTCGGGATTTTCCAGCTTGATGGTTTGCAGATCACCGTCCTGGCCATTCCGCCGCAGGCGGTAATTGAAAGAAAGGCTGATGAGTCCGTAATCATCGGCTGCGTCGCCCACGAAGTAGAGCAGTTTGTTGTCGGTGCTATCCACGAATTTTTCCACTTCGATGACCGGATACTGGTCGGGGATGACCCCCAGGGTATAGGTCACCGAATCGGCGTTGGGCAACTGCTCGTTGGAGATGAACAGGCGGTAGGTGTCGTTGCTGAGTATGCGCTTGCTGTAGGTGAACAGGTCCTCAGAGAGGCGCTTCACTTCGTCGTTTTCGCCCTCACCCAAAAAACGGATGTCAATTTCATCGGCATTCTGTACGGAAAAGGTCCAGGTCACTTTTGTGCCGGCAGGCACGACGAGGTCGCCAATGCTTTGCAGGGTTTCGTCTTTGCGGCCGGTGTAGGCCGGGTAATCCAGATTGACCTCAAAGCCACTGATATTGGGCTTTTTCAGCACTTCGAGCGTGTATTCATCAGATTCCACCGTTCCGGAAAAGAGCCGGAAATCGGTGTTTTTCTGGACGTTGCTGAAGCGAAAAGTAAAGGTCTGCGGATCCACTTTGCTGAGGCGGTACTGAATGTGGTCCACGTTGATGAACACATCGTTGGGCAGCACCTCGCCATCCACTTTCACGGTCAGGGGGTATTCGCCGTATTGCACCACTTTCAGGTCATCTTCGGGCAAGATGAAATGGAAGGGAGCGGGCTTTTCAAAGCGCTTGTTGTAATGCACCAGGCGGTTGGTGCTCTCTTCGATCAAACTGGGAGCGGCGAAAAGAATGATCAGCAGCAGCAACAGCGGCGGCAGTGCATAGCGCAGGTATTTGCGGTTTTTCGACAGATCGATGGCGTTGGGGAAAGGCACCAGCTTGATGGCTTCGCTCTTCTGCTCGATGCTGGCCAGGATGAGGTCCCGGCTGCCGGCCTGGTCGGCCTGGTGGCGCAACTGAAGGATGTTGAGCAGCTTGTCCTCCACATTGGAGAAGTGATTGCCGATGATGCGGGCGGCCTGCTCATGGGAGATGACCTGCCCCAGCCGGAAGTAACGGAGCAAAGGCACAGCTATCCAATAGCCAATGGCCAGCACCGATATTGCGACGAAAGACCAAAAAAGTGCCGTACGGATACCGGGGTCAAAATAAAAGTGGTACTCCATGAAGTTGAGCCCCAGAAAGAGGGCCAGCACCAGGGCCAGGGTGTAAAGACTGCCCCGGATCAGTTGGTTCAGGTAGTATTTCCTGATGAACTGATCGAGCTTTTCAATGAGGAGCTGGTAGTTGTTCCGGTTATCCATGAGCTTATCGTTGTTCGGAGATTCTTCAATGTTTTTGGTCGCTTCGCAAAGGCAACGCAAGGTAGAAAGTGCCCGGCGTTCCTGTTTTACCCGAAGGGATAAAGTGCAAATTTTTGACCACTGTGGTCGTGCTATGGTCAATTAAACAGTGGCCGGGGCTGGCTTGTTGCAAAGGCTGCAAATTAGGCCCTCCGGTTTGCGAAGCAAATTAAAGAACTGTTAAACGGGTGGCGGTTGCACGGCTTCGCAATCAAAAGGGCCGGATGTGCCCCACACAATGAATGGAGTTTTTCAGAACCGTGGTGTGCTTTGCTTTATTCTTAACCGCGAAGGCGTTACTTTGGTGCAGGCACCCGTCACATGGGTGTTCCAAATAGTCTCACCTAAAATCATTGAACATGAAAAGACTTCTCTTTCCCCTTGTAATTCTTTTGATGGCCCTTGCCAGCAACCATGTCAGCGCCCAGCTTGGCATGAGCGACGAGGAAATGTCGCAGGGCATTCAACCCGCCTTCATCGTGGAGGTAGAAGTGGACGACTCAAAACTGGTGGAGAATGTTTGGAAGAGTTTCATGAAAGACTACGGAGGAAGGGTGAAACGGGTGAAAGGAGGCAGCGGAGAACAGGTGACCACCGGCGCCAGCATCGCTGCCATCGCTGCCGGAAAGCCTTTGGAAATCCACTCCAAAACCGGCAAAAGCCAGGGCGGCATCGTGGAACACAAAGTCTGGTTTAAAGTAGGCGAAGACTTTGTGGACAAATACGCCGATAAGGACGCTTACGAAGAAGCCGTCAAAATCCTCGAAAAGTTTGCGTTGGAATGCAGAATTGAAAATACCAACCGCGAACTGTCAAAAGCCGAGAAAAAACTTCGCCAACTGGAAAGTGACCTGGACCGGCTGAAACGCCAGAACGACAGCTACCACCGCGACATCGAGAACTACGAAAAAAGAATAGAACAGGCCAAAGAGAATATCGCCAGAAACGAAGAACTGCAATCGGAAGCTGCTGAAAACATCAAACTGCAAAAGGAAATTCTTGAAGAAATACAGCAAAGACTGAAAGACCTGAGAAACAACGGCTAATTGGCACGCAAAGCGGGCAAGTACACAACAATTGTTACCTTTGCGGCTCATTCAATTCGCTAAGAGGCTGCATTTCAGATTTCCCATTCAACCCGGCGACCTGCCAGTTAACAGTGGCTCCCCGAGGATGAATGCGACGCTGAATTGCAGCCTCTTTCGCTGTTTTGAATCGAGATCGTAAAAACCAATTCACTACTATGGATTTATTTGAAAAATTCAGAAATCGTGGTCCGCTCGGGCGTTTTGCCGATGTGGCGGAAGGCTATTTTGTTTTTCCGCAACTCGAGGGAGAACTCGGCAACCGCATGACATTCAACGGCAAAGAGGTGGTTTGCTGGAGCATCAACAACTACCTGGGCCTGGCCAACCACCCGGAAGTGCGCAAGGTGGATGCCCAAGCCGCCAAAGACTGGGGCATGGCTTATCCCATGGGGGCACGCATGATGAGCGGTGCCACCAAATACCACGATCAACTGGAAAAGGAACTCGCCGGTTTCGTCGGCAAAGAACAGGCACTCCTGGTCAATTTCGGTTACCAGGGCGTGCTCAGTGCCATAGACTGCCTGGTGAGCCGCCACGATGTCATCGTGTACGACGCCGAAAGCCACGCCTGCATCGTGGATGGCGTACGCCTGCACGCCGGCCAGCGATTCGCTTTCGAACACAACAACATCGCCAGCCTGGATAAAAACCTGGAACGAGCCACCCGAATCGTTGAGAAAACCAAAGGCGGCATCCTCGTCATTTCCGAAGGAGTATTCGGCATGCGCGGCGACCAGGGCAAACTCAGGGAAATCATCGCCCTGAAAGAAAAATACGATTTCCGCCTCTTCGTGGACGATGCCCACGGATTCGGCATGCTGGGCCCCACCGGCGCCGGCACCTGCGAAGAACAGGGCGTAATGAAAGACGTGGACGTTTATTTCTCCACCTTCGCAAAAAGCATGGCCAGCATTGGCGCCTTCTTCGCCGGTGAAAAGTTTGTGATGAACCACCTCAAATACAACATGCGCTCCCAGATGTTTGCCAAGAGCGTTCCCATGCCCATCGTTATCGGAGCCCTCAAACGACTGGAAATGATCCGCACCATGCCGGAATTGCGTGAAAAACTGTGGCGCAACGTCAACGCCCTGCAAAACGGCCTGAAAGAAGCCGGCTTCGACATTGGCGAAACCAACAGCTGCGTGACGCCGGTGTACATGAAAGGCGAAGTCTTCGAAGCCATGGCCATGGTTCAGGACCTGCGCGAAAATTACGGGGTGTTCTGCTCCATCGTCATCTATCCGGTGGTGCCCAAAGGCATGATCATCCTGCGTCTCATACCCACGGCCTCCCATACACAGGAAGACATTGACATCACCATCAATGCCTTCAGGGAAGTGCACACCAAACTCGTGAGCCGATCCTACCGCAAATTAGCAGAGAAATTCATGCAGGGAGTTGAATGAGTTGGTGTAGAGTGTAGGGTGTAGAGTTTAGGGTGTAGAGTGTAGGGTGTAGAGTTTAGGGTGTAGGGTTTGGAGCGATCAACAATTTACACTCTTTGAAAATATACAAAGCCGGGGCCCGATTGGGTGCCGGCTTTTTTTTCTTCGCTGCGCAATGATGCGCCTTACCGAACCTCTCCAAAAGTCAGCTCCTGCCTTCTCAGGCGCCGACTTCCGGTCAGCTCCTGATTTGTTTTTTCACTTTCCAAAAACCTCCCCACCCAGATTTTTCTTCGCTGCGCAATGATGCACCACACGGAAACTCTCCAAAAGTCAGCTCCTGCCTTCTCAGCCGCTGACTTCCGGTCAGCTCCTGCCTTCTCAGGCGCTGACTTACAGTCAGCTCCTGATTTGTTTTTCCTGATTTGTTTTTTCACTTTCCAAAAACCTCCCCACCCAGATTTTTCTTCGCTGCGCAATGATGCACCACACGCAACCTCTCAAAAAGTCAGCTCCTGCATTCTCAGGCGCTGACTTACAGTCAGCTCCTGATTTGTTTTTCCTGATTTGTTTTTTCACTTTCCAAAAACCTCCCACCCAGGGTTTTCTTCGCTGCGCAATGACGGATCACCGTATCACCGTCACGCTTCCGGTTTTGATTTCTTCATTGCCTTCGCAACGGAAATGGATCTTGTAGAGGTACACACCCGGGTTGACGGGGTTGCTCTTGTAATCGCCTTTCCATTTGGCCAGGGGGTCGGTGGTGTGGAAGACCACGTTGCCCCAGCGGTCGTAAACGTCGAAGCTGAGCAGTTCACCCACTACATAGGGATTGCTGATGCCGAAGCCTTCGTTCAGGGCATCGTTGTTGGGGGTGAAGGCATTGGGAAGAAACACATCCGTACATTTCACGTCGGTGGGGTCAATCACATCAATGTGGATGGAATCGGTGGCCAGGCAGTATTGGTCTTCAAACTGCACCAGGTAGGTGATGGTATCCGTTGGGGTCAGGATGGGGTTGGGGCTGGAGGGATCGTCAACGCCGGTGGTTGGGCTCCAGTTGAAGTTGGTTGCACAGGTATTGGTCAGTTGTACCTGGATGGAGTTTCCGACGAAAATAATGGTGTCCTTGGTGCCATCGGGAGACAGGCCGGTCAGCACCTGATCGGGGCGGGTGTAGAGGGCTTCTACCTCTTCTCTTTTCAAAGCACGTTGATAGAGCCTGATCTCGTCCATAAATCCCTCGAAATCCTCGGCCAGGATGCAATCGCTGCTGCCTACCTTGAGGGATTCGGAATTGGTGAGATTAACGCGCTGTGAGCCGGGCGACACCACCCTGCCCAGCTCTTTGCCATTGATGTAGAGAATGGTCTCACCCCCTTTTCTGACAACCACCACGTGGTACCAGCAGGAGTACGGCAGGTTCATGCTGATGGAGCCGCTGATGTCCTGGCTTTCGTAGAGGTCCACCAGCAGAGCCCGGGTGCCGGGGTTGTAGGTGATGAGGAAGGAGCCGTCGGCTCCACAATCAGAGAGCTTGCTGAACAGGGCCATGCTTTTGGGAGCTACCGTTGCCGACTTGAAGTAGAAACTCAGCGAAAAGTCCCTGGTAGTGAAGGCAGTGTTCACATCCGTTCCGAAAACGAGGAACCAGTCGTTGTCACCATCGAAGCGCAGGCCGCTGCCTTCCACGCCGCAGTCGCAAACGAGGTCGCCGTTGGGAAAGGTCTGCACGTTGGGGTCACCGAATTCATCAGCGATCTCACAGCCGGGTTTGTCGAAAGAAAACCAGGCTACTAATTTGGTTTCCAACTGTGCCATCAGGGTGTTTGCGACGAGTAAAAAAAGAAGCGTAAGGTATTTCATTGCTAATTATCAGCTTGATTCCGGGATTGGATTTCGGGAGGCATAACGCTGCCGTAGCCGGCATATTTTCATTGCCCGAAGGGCTAACTGCCATCATCCGAACAAATTGCCGAGGCCGGGAGGCAGTATGTTTTGCATGAGTTGCTGTGCTTCCTCTTTTTCTTTGTCAGCGGCTGCCTCGATGGCCCGGTTGACGGCAGCGATGATGAGGTCCAGCACCTGCTCCTGGTCGTTCCAGTCGAGCTTTTCGGGGTCAATTTTGATGTCGAGAATCTCTTTGTTGCCGTTGGCCTTCACCACTACGGCGCCATCTTCCACTTCAGCTTCGATGTTTACCTGAGCGAGTTTCTTGCGTATTTCTTCCTGCTGTTGTTGCAGGTTGCCGAGGAGGTCTCCAAACACGGTGATACAGTTTTTGTGATCGGTTGAAAAATACGGCACAGCCGCTGTTATTTCGCTGCGCAAAGGTAAGTGCTTTCGGCAGGCCGGGAGGGGGGTTGCGGCAAAAAGTCAGGGGTCATGCTCACGCAGTCAATTTCGGCGAGTTCCACCGGAAAGCGCCGGTAAAGGCCGGCCACCTCAGCGGGCGTCAGCGCCCGGTCGTAAATGCGGAGTTCATCGAGTGCGCCTTTGAAGCGCTGCACCCTGCCGCCATGCAGGCACGGGCTGTTGCCGAAGGAGAGCAGGGCCTCGTTGCTGATGTCAACGGCACTGCAACGCCTGGCCTGCCCGCGCAGGTTGCCATTGATGTAGGTGTATGCCCGCTGCCCCTCCCGCACCAGGGTGAACTGGAACCAGCCGGAGTCCTCTTTTTGCGCTTCCAGGTTGCGGTAGTAAATGAACTCACTGGCCCGGAAGTCGGTCTGCACTTCTTGCAAAGCCTGGTTCAGCCGGATGTCGAGCAGGCGGACGGAATCGCATTGTTCCCGTTTGGAGAGCAGACTTTGCGGGAAGGCGCTGTGCCGGGTGGGTTTGATGTAAAAGCTGATGGTGAGATCAGAGGTATTGAAAAAGCGGTTGACGTAGCCTTCAAACTCGATGTAATCATCCTGGCCGTCCAGCAGCAGGGCATCGTCGTCAACGCCACAGTGGCAGCCGGGTGCCCCGTAAAGTACGCCGTCAGAGCCATTGCCGCTGTCATCACGGGCATCGCAGGCATTGAAGGAATAGTAGGCCACGAGGCCTTTTTCCAGGTCCAGGTTTGCCGAAGGAAATTCAAAAGAAAGAGAAAACGACACGACGACGACAAAGGCAATCAGGTTTTTCATGGCAATTGATTTTGGATTTGAGGAACACTCTCAAAATGCACTCCTTTGGTAAAGTAACAAACTACGGACTATTGCCGGGCGGGTTGCCATTGACCTCCAGACCGCCTGAAGCAAGCTCTCACAGAATTCCGCCAAAAAGTTGATTTCCAGACTTTTCTGAATGACGATGAACCGGAGTTCAGCGCTACTTTCGGCTCAATGCCTTCACGCTGAGGGGCAGTTCATGGGGTGGGTCCATGGCCGGGTCGGGCAGGGGTTCTTTCCAGGTGTGCTCTGCGGGCACCACCCCGGCCCAGATGGGCAGGGCATGGTCTTCGGGCTCATCGCCGGGAGGTCCGGTGCGGATCTTGGCCGAAGCCTGTTCGATGTTGATTTTCAGCACGCCGGTGGCCTTTAATTCAATGGGGTTTGGCTGGCGCACCTCCGCCCAGCGGCCTTTGAGTATCTGCTCTGAGATCACCTCCAGTGCGTGCATTTTCTCCTCCCCTTCCACAAGGGTTGCCGTTCCGAAAATGACGGCAGACCGGTAATTCATGGAGTGATGAAAAGCCGAACGGGCCAGCACCAGCCCATCCAGATGGGTCACGGTCAGACAGAGCGGAGCGCCGGTGGCCAGGTGCCGTATCATCCGGCTTTTGGAAGAGCCGTGCAGGTACAGCACCTCCCCATCCCTGCCGTAAGCGGTGGGAATGACCCAGGGTTGGCCATCCACCTCAAAACCCACATGACACAGGAAGCTGTCGTCCAGAATTCCGAAGATAGTTTTGCGGTCGTAGTGCCCCCGCTTCGGCAGGCGCCTGACGCTGTTCCGATCGCTTACCGGATAATCCATGTTTTCCATTTTTTTATTTATTGCCGGCCAGATAACAACGGTTACTCCCCCCTCTCAACTTCTCTCAACCCCTCTCAACCCCCCTCAACTTCTCTCAACTTCTCTAAACCCCTCTCCCCCCTCAATGACTCACATCTATGGCCCGCACCATGAACAGCCCCGAATAGATGTCTTCGTAAAATTCACGAACCAGTTCAAAACTCACGTTTGATTGAAGGATTCGGGGTTCCAGAATGTCCTTTTCGTTGGTGATGGCCACGAAAACATGCTGGCCGATGATGGACAGGTAGATGTCGCTCTCCTGCCGGTAATCCAGGATGAAAGCCCGCAGTTCCTCCGGCAACAGTGCACTCAGCCGGGCATCCCTGGTACCGTAAACGGTGAACCGCTCTTTGAACTGCTCATTTTGAATATGGTCGTCGAGGCATTGGCCTCCGTTGGCCACAAAATCACGAATGGACTCTATCAGTTGCGGCATGGCATCTTTGGGCAGAACCAGCAGCTTGCCGTTTGCCGGATGGCGAAAAACAGCATGGATGAAGATGCCTTTGAACACATCGTCCAGTCTGGCCCTCACCCGTGAGAATTCCCGCACCAGCAACTCGCACATTTCAAACTCTATGTCGCCGATCCGGCCCGTGATGTAATCTTCCCCTTCGTACACCGCAGGCACCGTGCTGAAGATGCCACTGCTCAGAAAGCGCCGGAAGGGTATTTTTTCTCTGGCTTTGTATTGCAGTTCGCCAAACAAAGGCTGATCGTCAATGAAATCGAGTACCAGCCTGACCACATGAGGTTTGAACTCCCGGATGAATTTTCGCATGCGGTAAATGACAAAAGAGATGTAAACCCCAAGGATGAGCAGCAAAAAGAGGCTGAGCACAAAAATCCGGACCTTGATCTCAAATACGATGACGCCCACAAATAGCAGTACGGCAAAAAGCAGCAAGCGAATGAACCGCTGGCGCTTCCGGTCCAGGCGCACCAGTTCAGGATGAATGGTGTGGTTGTAATATATGCGGAATTGATCGAGCTGCATAAGGATCAGGCCCGGTGATCAGAGGCACTTTGTGCGGCCGCCGTCCACCGGCAGGTTGATGCCACTAATATAGGCGGCTGCCGGTGATGCGAGAAATGCCACGGCGGCACCCACCTCTTCCGGCTTACCGATTCTCCGAAGGGGTATGCCGTTCTTCCACGCCTCAAAGACCTCATCGGTGCCGATACCTGCTTTGGCAGCCCGGCCCCTGGCTATCTCCTCCAGGCGGCCGGTCATGGTGGCTCCGGGCAGCACATTGTTGACGGTGATGCCGAAAGGCCCCAGTTCATTGGCCAGCGTTTTCGCCCAATTGGCTACTGCACCCCGGATGGTGTTGGACACACCCAGCCCGTCCAGGGGTTGTTTCACCGAAGTGGAAATGACATTGATGATCCGTCCGTAACCACTCTTTTTCATTCCCGGCAGGAAGGCCCTCACCAGCAGGTGGTTGCAAATCAGGTGGTTGTTGAAAGCTTGTAAAAAAGCCTCCGGCGTGGCCCCGGTCAAAGGGCCGGCGGGCGGGCCTCCGGTGTTGTTCACCAGGATGTGGATGCTTTGCTGACTGGCCAGCAACGAAGCCTTGCGGTCCACATCGGTGGCATTGGAAAAATCAACGACGATGAACTCGTGCTTCTGACCTTGCGAAGCATCCAGTTGATTCAGTGTTGCGGAAAGCGTCTCGGCATTCCTGCCCACCAGAGTGACTTTCGCCCCCAGCAGGGCAAGTTCCTGTGCTGCGGCTTTGCCAATACCCCTGCTGGAACCACCTACAAAAGCATTCTTTCCTCTCAGGCTCAGTTTCATAGCTGTTCTGTGTTTTGTGTTCCTTCGGTAAATGTGCCGCCAAGTTAGGTATTTGAGGTATTGAGGAATGAGGAATTGAGGAATCGAAGAATTGAGGAAGTGAGGAAGTGAGCCTGTCCGGCCCGTCTGGCCGCCGGACAGGCAGGCCAGACGGGGAACTGAGGAATTGAAGAACTGAGTGCACTGCAAAAACCCCCAATTCATTAATTCCGACGGAAATTTGAATGCTCACATGCCGGACAGAGTCCGGCTGGATGAGGCACCGGACGGAGTCCGGCGCCAGCAACCACGCTGGTTCCGGACTCTGTCCGGGACCATATCTTGTCGGACTCTGTCCGACATTTTTCCAGAAGGAATAACCTCTTTTGACGAGAATACCACTATTTGCAGTGGACTCAAGAAC
>JALWSS010000182.1 GCA_026993525.1 Saprospiraceae bacterium | reverse complement strand
CAGAACCAGGCTGATGGCATCCAATTTGAACTCTTTTGTATATCGCCTTCTTTTCTCTGTCATTTTTTCACCTCAGTTAAGTCAAATTATGCTTAACTGGGGTGTACAAAACAATTAGACCACTTCACATCAATATGGATAGATTATTTTCGGGGTGGTGCGAACTCCGTAGATATGGAATTTTTAATAGATGAAAATCTCATTATTACCAACGACATAATACTGGCCGAGTTGATACCATACTTAAAAATAAAGAAGCAAACGAAAGTAGTTAATTTACTTTATGAACTAACTAAAATGCCATTAGATATTCACTGGGAAGAAATAATTGAATTCCAGTTGAAATGTTTAAAATCAGGGGCAAATGGGGTGGGGATTCCTGATTTAATTATTGCTCAAAATGCAAAGCAAAATAATTGCACGATCTATTCTCTCGATAAACACTTTCGTCTTTTGAACAAAGTATTGAAGGTAAATCTACATCAATAAAATTGGGCTAACAAACTCATCAGAGGACTTTCAAACCTGTCGCGCCTTTTGCAAAAAAGCGCAAAAGCCACGCCAGCTTTGAAAGCCCCTGATGAGGGCGTTAGGCCAGTCAATTCGGGGTATTCTTGACATATTCGTGGTATTGTATATAATACCAGTATGTCAGCATCAATAGTTCTTGATACCTGTGTGTTTATATCAGCTTTGTGTTCGAGGCAAGGTGCTTCTTTTAAATTGTTGTCGGTAATAGATGATGAAAAAATTGATCTCTATTTATCGGTTCCACTCATTCTGGAATACGAAGCCGTTGCAAAAAGAATGTCACGTACCATTGGACTTACACACTCAGATATAGAAGATATTATTGATTATTTGTGTTCGATTGGGAAACACCGACAGGTTCATTTTTTGTGGAGGCCTAATTTAAAAGATCCGGGTGATGACTTTGTTCTGGAATTAGCCGTTGAGTCTGAGTGCGATTATATCGTTACACCTAATGTGAAAGATTTTATGGGTTCTGAAAAATTTCAAGTTGAAGTGCTAACACCACAGAAATTTCTTCGAATGATAGGTGAAATATCATGAGTACAATTAGTTTAAGGCTCCCTGATTCCTTGCATGAGCGGGTTCGAAAATTGGCAAAGGAAGATAATATATCCATTAACCAGTTTGTTGCTACTGCACTGGCAGAAAAGATGTCTGCTCTTCTTACCGAGGAGTATTTGTCTGAAAGAGCCAAGAAAGGTAGTAAGAAAAAATTTAAAGCGGCATTATCAAAGGTTAAGAACGTTGCTCCGGAAGAAGGTGACGTATTATAAAAAATTGGCCTAACAAACTCATCCAGAGGGACTTTCAGAAGGCTCACGATTTTTTGCAAAGAGCGCCCCTTCTGAAAGTTAGATGTCTGGACCCGTATTGTATTGCTGCAGAAGAGGCCGAGAAAAATTCATCGCCGTGCTGTTGCCAAGCAAGGGTCTAATCGAGTCTGCCAAAGGCAGGCAGTCGGGCTTCATTAAGCGGGTGCTCCGCTTGAGGCTAAAAACCAGCTTCTTTTTCGCGGGCATGAATTTTCAAGATTTCGGGCTTTAGCGAGCAGGGCCTTTGTCCTCCAGAAAAATACCAACCCTGCTCATTTTCCCAAGGCCGAACAGGGGGGTTCGCCGAGGCTTTGCAGGAGAGGCGGTTCTCCTTCTCCGGCGCCAAAAAACCCTTTTCCGCAAAAGGGTTCGGTGGTAGCCTGAGACAAAAGCAACCCCAGGGGCGATGGTTTTCGGGAGAATAAAGGGGCTTCGGTTGCGGAGTCCGTGCCCGTCCCGGGTTTTGAGGCCAACCGGGCCGCAAACCAGCGTTGATGCCGACATTCCTGCAGTCCAAGGGTCGTTGCCCAAAGCGAGGTCGGTGCAACTAAATCTAACAATACGCTGCAGGAGGATCGGCAAAACGCGTCAGGTTTTTTGCTTGCGCAAAAACCGCGCCGCTTCGTTGCCAGCCAGTTACCCAAGTCGTTAGCCATATGAACTCAACATGAACAATAACAATATGCTGAATGAAGGTAAGCGCCAAATTACCGATAGTCTTTACAGTCAGACTTGCATATGGATGTGGATAGGTGTAGATTTTTCATCGTGACAGGGAGGTTGGTTGTGCAGCAGGGATGGCATGCGCCCGGTTTTTATTCTGGAACGACTTTCCATAAGCGGCCACACACAAGGAGGTGCGTGGCCGCTGGTCACTTCCAGGGCAGCAGGGCTTCCATCTCTTTGATGGAAGTGGCTTTGGGCAGGTGGGTGAACACGTTGCATAAATACGCATAGGGTTCCAGACCATTGGCCTTGGCCGTTTCAATCAGCGAGTAGAGGTTGGCGCTGGCTTTCACACCGTTGACACTGTGGCTGAACAACCATTTCAAGATGCCAATATCTTCCCTGGAATTGGCGTCTTACGGGATAAGTTCTTAATGCGTAACTCTCCTTGTTTTGTGTGATTAACTTCCCTGTCAACATATAAATCTATATCCATCTGCCGTTAGCACGCAACTGTAATTTGTAAAGCATATTGATTATTAAAATTAGACTTAGAATAAATATAAGAAAAATAATCAAAGATTTGAAAATTTTGCTTGCGAATAAATATAACTTGGGTGTAAGGTTCTAACTGACAGGGAAGTTGGTGCGCTGAACATGGAAGTGGTTTGCGTATTTGTCAGTTAAGTCACTTTATATGGCTTAAATAAGCACAAAAGCCTATTCCCGTAAGGCGCCATATACATGGATGTATATGGTGCCTTGTCATTTATTCTTTTAGATCTTCCCTTTAAGCGTGAAACCTGAATTTTCAGTATCGGTTAGCGGGATGGTTTATGCGCCTTTTTATTTTTTCTCGGTTTACGTTTTTCTTTTTTGTGTTTCTCACCAACAGGTGTGATGTTTAGTCGACGTTGGCAGACCCAGGTTTTTTTTAGCGCATGGAAGGTTTCTTTAGGCATGCCGACAGGAAGATCAACCGTGCTGTAGTCATCATAGATTTCGATATGGCCGATGAATTCACTTTCCAGATCCGCCTCATTAGCAATAGCGCCGACGATGTTGCCGGGTTTTACATTCTGATCATAACCAACATCCAGCCGAAAGCGTTGCATTTCAATTTCTGGGTGGCCTTTTAACGGTAGTGCTTTATCGCCCGCTGATGAGCGGG
>JALWSS010000181.1 GCA_026993525.1 Saprospiraceae bacterium | reverse complement strand
CCCTCACTCCCCCCTCCCCACCGGCAGCGCCACCTCCACTGCCAGCAGCAGCAGTCCGATGGCCAGGAAATACTGGTAATAGCTGTTGTATTCGCTGAAGGCCCGGATTTCCATTTCCCGTTTTTCCAGTTGGTCCAGTTTGTTTTTGAGGGCTTTGAGGATGGCGTCGCCTTCCCGGATGTGGAAGTAATTGCCATTGCCGTCTTTGGCCATTTGGCGCAGCAGGTCTTCTTTCAGGCGGGTGCGTACGGGTTGGCCGTTGGAGGGGTTGCGGAGGTAATCGCGGCGGCCGTTGAAGTTGTACGGGATGAGGCCGCCCTCTTTGGTACCCACGCCGATGGTGAATGCGATGATGCCCTCGTCGGCCGCCTTGCGGAGTTGTTCGGCGGCCTGGCCTTCGTGGTCTTCGCCGTCGGTAATGAGGATGATGGCCTTGTTGGTTTCGTCGTCGGGGATGAAGCTGAGGCGGGCCAGTTTGAGGGCCTGGGCGAGGTCGGTGCCCTGCGCCCCGGCAAGATGGGGGGAGGCGGTACTGAGTTCGTTGTGGATGGCGCCGTAGTCGGTGGTGAGGGGGCTGGCCAGAAAGGCATCACCGGCGAAGAGGATAAGACCGATGCGGTTGCCGGCCAGTTTGTCCACCAGGTTGCCGGCGAATCGTTTGGAGCGTTCCAGGCGGCTGGGGGCAATGTCCTGGCAGAGCATGCTGTTGCTGATATCGAGGGCAATGAAGATATCCAGGCCTTTTTGGGTCACGGTTTTTCGTTTGGTGCCCCATTGGGGGTTGGCCCATGCGATGACCAGGAATAGCATTGCGACGAAAAAGAGCCAGAATTTGAGGCTGCGGCGATAGCGTGAAACCCCTTCCGTAATGAGCGGCAGCAGCGCTTCATCGGCAAGGTGTTTCAGGGCCCTGTTGCGCCAGCGAAGAAAAAGCAGGAACAGTGCTGCCAGGAGGGGCAGCAGCGCCAGTGCGTACAGATGTTCCGGATGTTCGAATCGAAACACGGCGATTGGTTTTTGCGTGGCGAAAGTAGCTCAAACCCGCCTCGCCCACAAATTCCGGAGGGCGGGCAAGAGCGAGGGATGCTGAAAAGCGAAGCCCGTGGCCGTCAGCTTCCCGGCCGACACCCGGGTGCTGTCCAGGATGGCGTCGGCCATTTCGCCGAGGGCGATTCGGAGCAAGACGGCGGGCACGGGCAGCAGCAGTGCCGGTCTTTCCAGCGCCAGGCGGAGGGTGGCCACAAGGTCCCGGTTGCGGGTGGGGTGGGGGGCCACGCCGTTGTAAATGCCCGATAGTTTTTCGTTTTTTATCGCTTCGCAAAAAATGCGGCTGAGGTCGTCAATGTGTATCCAGGAGTACCACTGGCGGCCGGGGCCGAACCAGGTGCCTACCATGAAGCGGAAGGGCAGCAGCAGTTGTGGCAGTGCCCCGCCCCTCATGGACAACACAATGCCGATGCGGACGATGGTGGTGCGCAGGCCCAGCTTTGCGATTTCACCGGAGGCCTCCTCCCAGGCGGTGCAGACCTCCGGCAGAAAGCCTTTCCCGGGGCCGGATTCTTCGGTGAGCAACTCCTCACCACGGTTCCCGTAATAACCAATGGCAGAAGCAGCCGTAAAACTTTTGAAATTACCCGGGCCGTGTTTTTCGATGTATCGTTGCAGCAGGCGGGTGCTGTTGATGCGGCTGTCGGTGATGAGCTTTTTTCGGGCGGGCGTCCAGCGTTTGTCCGCCACGCCGGCGCCGGCCAGGTTTACGATGTGATCCGCCTGCCCGATGGCCTCATCGTCAATGTGGCCTCCGGCTATGTCCCATTGGAAGGCCGGAAAACGGGACTCCGGGTTGCGGTGGCGGCTGAGGTGGATGACCCTGAAACCCTCGTCGGTGAGTAGTTCTGACAGGTGGCGGCCCAAAAGCCCGGTGCCTCCTGCAATGAGCACTGTTGATCGTTTTTCTTCGTTCATGACCTGGCTGAATGTTTTTTTGATTTGCTGCTATTGCGCGGCGAAGATAATTCGAAACAAAGGCGACATTCGGCGATTATTGACATTTCAGGTGCCGATTACTTGCCCGGAACAATTATTTTCGGCCTTTGCTTTCAGAGGCGCCGTGTTTTTTATTTTTTCGTCGCAAATGAAAATTGGTTGAGAGGAGTTGAGAGAGGTTGATAAAGGTAGGTTTGCAATGACGCTCCTCTAAACCCCTCTAAACCCTTCTAACCCTCAAACCTTCACAAACGATTTGCCCAATGCGCATGAAGCACTTCTCCTTCTTTTTTCTTTTTCTTTTCGTCGCAATAACGTCCTGCCAGCAGGACCAGGCGCCGCAGTACAAGCACAACGACAACACCGTGCGGGTGCGGCTGCCGGCCGACATCAAAACCCTCAACCCCTACCTCTACCGCACCGGGTACGAGTATACCGCGTTCTCGCTCATCTTTCAGTCGCTGATGGATTTTGAGCCGGAGAGCCTGAAAATGGCGCCGCAGCTTGTGAAGAGCCCGGCCACCATCGAAGACATTGCCGAAGGAGAAAATGCCGGTGGGCAACGCTTCACCTTTGAAATCCTGGACGAAGCCGTTTGGGACGAT
Organism: Saprospiraceae bacterium; assembly: GCA_026993525.1. Lineage (GTDB taxonomy): Bacteria > Bacteroidota > Bacteroidia > Chitinophagales > Saprospiraceae > UBA6168. The sequence continues at coordinate 10,065 of JALWSS010000181.1, read as the reverse complement.
GGAAAGCCCGTCACTGGGCATGACTTTGAGTTTACCCTCAAAGCCCTCTTCAATCCCAAAGCCCCCACCCAACGCTGGCTGGCCTACCTCGACTACATCACCGGCATCGAGGTGGACCCTGCCAACCCGAAGCGCTTCACCGTGCTGACCAATCGCAAATACTTCCTGGCCGAAGCCGCCATCAGCACCCTGGTGGTGTTGCCGAAGCACATTTACGACCCCGACGGAATACTCGACAATTTCAACCTTTCTGACCTCGCCTCCCGGGGTACCGGGACAGGTTCGGGCGACCCTGCCGTGAGCAACGACGAACGCCTGCAGCAATACGCTGAGCGCTTCGGCGCTCCGGAATATGCCCGGGAAACCGTCAGCGGCAGCGGCCCTTACTCGCTGGTGGAGTGGGTGGACGGCCAACGGGTGGTGCTGGCCAAAAAGCCCGGCTGGTGGGGCGATGCCCTGGCTGACAAAATGCTCCTGCTCCAGGCCTTTCCCGACACCATTGTCTTCCTGCCCATACCCGACCAGACTGCTGCTGCCACGGCATTGCGGAACCAGGACCTTGACGTGTCGCTGGAAATGGACTCCCGCCTGTTTGTGGAACTGCGCGACGACCCGGCCATGCAGGAGGTGTACAATTTTTTCAACCCGCCCCGCTTTGTGTTTTTCTACATTCCACTGAATACGAAAAATCCCAAACTGGCCGACAAGCGGGTGCGCCGTGCGCTGGCCCACCTGCTCAACATGGACGAAGTCATCAACGTGCTTTACGACGGCTTCGGCGAGCCCCTGGTGGGGCCCTTCCTGCCCGATAAGCCCTACTACCACAATGACCTGCCACTCATTCAGCAGGATTTTGAAAAAGCCAAAGCCCTGCTGGCCGAAGCCGGCTGGACCGACACCGACGGAAACGGCATTGTGGACAAGGAAATTGACGGCCAGCGCGTGGACCTCAAACTGGAGTTTCTGTACACCCCCGGCTCCTCCTTCCAGGAAAACCTCAGCGCCCTGGTTCAGGAAAACGCCAAAAAAGTGGGCATCGAAATAGAACGGGTACCCGTTGAGAGCAACGTATTGGGCGAGCGTCTCCGCAACCGGGATTACGAAATGGCCGGCCGGGGTGCCGGGGCATCACCCGTCAACGACGACCCCAAACAGCTCTTCCACACCGACAGCGACAACCCCGGCGGCACCAACTACGCCCGTTTCGGCACCCCGGAAACGGACTCCCTCATCGAAGCCATCCGCAGTGCCCCCACCGACGAGGCCCGGCTGCCGCTCTACCTCAAATTGCAGGAAATCATTTACGACGAACAGCCCATTATCTTCCTGTTCGCTCCGCAAGATAAAATAGCGGTACACAAACGCTTTGATGCCGTCATCACCCGCCAGCGGCCGGGGGTGTCCATCAGGCACCTGAAATTCAAAACCGGAAGCTGACCCGGCAAAACCCAACACCCAGGCCATGGCCAGGTACCTTCTGAAAAGGCTGTTGTTGTTCGTTCCAACGCTGTTTGTTGTCAGCCTGATCGCCTTCTTCCTCAGCCGGAAGGCCCCCGGCGATCCGGTGCTCCAGTACCTGACCAACGACCCTTTCGGCACCCTTTCGTCGCCAAACGACCTGTACAATGCCGAGCGGGTGTGCCGCCAAACAGCCAGCCTGCTCAACCGTGACAAGCCCCTGTTTTACTTCGGCCTGCGGCCAAAAAATTACCCCGACACCCTGTATCGCATTGCCGTGGGTTTCCGAAGAAAAGCACTCGAACAACTGATTGACCAATACGGCAACTGGCCCCGCATCCAGGAGTATTACCACGCCGTCAGGCAAATGGACCTGGCCTTGCTGGCCCTGCCCGACAGCCTTTCAGCCGCCGCCGCTTCCATCAAACCCACGCTGCGGGAGTTGTACACCATCACCGCAGAATCCGGAGTGAAAAGCCGGCTCGACAAACTGGAAGAGGAACTGGCCGCACGGCCCGCCCTGCAGGCAAGGCTCTCAGAAGATTATCAGTCGCTGCGCAATGCGCATACAAGCATGCTGGCAGTGGCCGCCCATTCCGCCCGTTGGATTCCGGCCTTTCGCTGGCACGGCCTCCACAACCAATACCACCACTGGCTCATCGGATTTCTCAGCGGAGATTTCGGCGTCTCGCTGTACGAACGGATGCCCGTGGCCCAAAAAGTGCTGCCGGCCCTTCGCTGGACGTTGGTACTCAACATCCTGGCGCTGTTGCTGGCCTTCTCACTGTCCATTCCCATCGGGGTGCTGTCGGCCACCCGCCAGGGCAAAGCCTTTGACCGGGGCGCATCAACGCTGCTGTTCATGCTTTACTCTTTGCCGGCATTCTGGGTGGGCACTTTGCTGCTGGTATTCTTCGCCACACCCACTTACGGCATGAAGATCTTCGCTGGGCCGGGGCTGGGCGCCGTGCCCACCGGTGCCGGATTCCGGGAGCAATTGAGCGTGGCTATGCCTCACCTGCTGCTGCCGGTTTTGTGCATTGCCTATCCGGCGCTGGCTTTCATCAGCCGGCAGGTGCGGGGCAGCATGGCAGAGGCCCTCAAACAGGACTTCGTTCGCACCGCCCGGGCCAAAGGCCTGCCGGAGCGAACCGTGGTATGGCGCCACGCCTTCCGCAATGCCCTGTTCCCAATCATCACCATGATGGCATCGGTGTTCCCGGCATCCATCGCCGGCTCGGTGGCCATAGAGTTCATCTTCAACATTCCGGGCATGGGCTGGCTCACCCTCCAGGCCATCCTGCAGCAAGACTGGCCCGTGGTTTTCGTGGTGCTCATGCTCGGCGCCGTGCTCACAGTCATCGGCGTCCTGGTGGCTGATGTACTCTATGCCCTGGCCGACCCAAGGGTGAAGTTGGGGAGGGGGTGACGGTTGGCGGTTGGCCCCGATAGCTATCGGGGTCGGTTGTCGGTTGTCGGTTGTCGGTTATTAACGGGGTTTAGCCTCGGGATTGGTTGGTGGGAAAACGCTGCTAAACGCTGTTTTTAATTCTGAAAACTCTGTGGTTAAAAAGAGTAGAGAATAGGGTAGTCACGAGGCCCGGAGCACTCGGGGGTCACGTGTCACGAGTCACGAGTCACGCGTCACGCGTCACGAGTCACGAGTCACGAGTCACGAAAAAGAAATGACAAAAGCACCACAAAACATTCCAGTTTCCCGGCAAAGTTGGTTTGCCCGGATGAGGCGTCGCCGCACGGCTCGTTGGAGTATGCGGGTGCTGTATGTGCTGGTGTTCATAGCCATCTTCGGCGATTTCATCGCCAACGACAAACCCATTTGGTGCAAGGTGGATGGGCAGCAATTCTTTCCCGTTCTGAAACAGTATTCTGTGGACCTGGGCCTTTCCGGTTGGGATGCCCGCTTTCTGCAGGCCGACTGGAAAGACCAGCCCTACGAAGCCGTGATCTTTCCGCCCGTGCCCTACACCGCCACCGGCCTCGACCTTCGCAACAGCAATTTTCGCAGTCCCTTCGGAAAACAGCAGGTTGCTGGCTGGCGCTGGCGCCACTGGCTGGGCACCGACCGCCTCGGCAGGGATGTGCTGGCAGGTCTGATAGCCGGTACCCGGGTGGCACTGCTGGTGGGGCTCATCGCCATGGGTGTGGCCGTCTTCATCGGCATTTTCATGGGGGCCCTGGCCGGCTATTTCGGCGACGACAGATTGCGCATCCGGCGGGGCCAGGTGCCGGCGCTGCTGGTGGGGCTGGTGCTGGCGGTGTTTTACGCATTCATGGCACCTCCATCCGGCTGGGGCATCGGCCTGCGCTTGTTGGTTTTTTTCGCCATCCTTTTTCTTTTCTTTTCCTTCGGCAAAATCATCCCGGGCAAGTGGGCCGCCCGCCGGGTCTTTGTGCCCATGGACCTGCTGGTCATGCGCAGCATCGAGGTGTTCAACTCCATACCCACCCTATTGCTGCTGCTGGCAGTGGTGGCAGTTTTGGAGAGCAGCTCCATCTTTTACGTCATGCTGGTCATCGGCCTGGTGCGGTGGACGGGCATCGCCCGTTTTCTCCGGGCCGAGCTGATGAAAGTGAAAAAACTGAACTACATCGAAGCCGCCCGGGCCATGGGTTTTTCCGAAGGAAGAATACTTTTCAGGCACGCCCTGCCCAACTCCCTCGGTCCGGTCATCATCACCACCGCCTTCGGCATAGCCGGCGCCATCCTGCTGGAGTCGGTGCTCTCCTTCCTCGGCATCGGCGTCGGCGGCAACAGCGTCACCTGGGGTTCCATGCTCTCCGCCGCCCGCCAGGCACCCTCCGCCTGGTGGCTGGCCCTGTTTCCGGGCCTGGCCATCTTCGTCACCGTTACCATTTTTAATTTGTTGGGAGAGGCACTCTCGGAGAGTGTTTGAGGCGATGTGACTGTGAGACTGTGAGGCGAGGCGAGCTTGCACATTCCAGTTGCAGCCTCGATGCTGCCGGCAAACCCTACTCCCTACTCCCTACTCCCTACTCTTTTTAACCACAGAGTTTAACAGAGTTTAACCACAGAGTTTAACAGAGTAGCAGTTCCAAACCCTACTCCCTACTCCCTACTCCCTACTCTCTACTCTCTACTCCCTACTCCCTACTCCCTACTCCCTACTCCCTGCCGAAGGCAGTCCCGACGAATGTCGGGATACTCCCTACTCTCAATTCACTCTCATCTTCTTTTTCATGTCTTTCGGGAAAAGGCCTGAGCGGGTTTTGGATTTCGGGTAGCGCCCTTTTTTATCGGGTTGGATGTGGGATTCTTCGTTGATGGGGCAGCCATAGCCACGGCTGCAGGATGAGGAGCTGATTGCCAGGGTGAGGGTCATCAAAAGAATTCCGAACAGTGGGATGAATTTCTTCATTACAGATCAATTGAAGGCTGAATTGGTAAGAAAGCGGGGCAATTTTCGCAAAGATCAACGCCAAAAGGCTGGAAACCGCATAAAATAAGGCATTTTTATCCGACAAAGGGTTGAAAAAACCTTTGACTGTATAAATTTGCGCCACTTCGATTTTTCACTCATTTAAACTTTATAACAATGAACAAAGGAGATCTGATCAACAAAGTAGCTGAAAGTGCTGGATTGACGAAAAACCAGGCTACTGCTGCAGTTAACGCTGCCCTCGATTCAATCGCTGACAGCCTGAAAAATGGCGACAAAGTGACCCTGATTGGATTCGGAACTTTCTCTGTAAGTCATCGTGCTGCCCGCCAGGGACGCAACCCTCAAACCGGTGAAACCATTCAAATTGCTGCCAAGAGTAATGTGAAATTCAAAGCCGGCAAAGAACTCACTGATGCTGTGAACTAATTCTGAAACACAAGAATTAATACAAGCTTTAGGGCAGCCTGCATTCCGGGTTGCCCTTTTCATTTTTTAACCCTAAAGCAGGCTGTGGCCTCTGGTGCTCCTTCCTACTTTTGCCGCCCTTGCCAGGCGGCAATGTTTGTGTTACCGTGGTGGCGGCTTTTGTTCGCCGTCCGGTTCAATAAGTATAATCAACTTCCAAATTACGACCTTCATGAAATTTGCGACGAAAACCATACATGGCGGACTGCAACCCGACCCCAACACCGGCGCGGTGATGACACCCATTTATCAGACCAGCACCTACGCCCAGGAGTCTCCCGGTGTACACAAAGGCTACGAATACGCCCGCACCCAAAACCCCACACGGATAGCCCTTGAGAAAAACCTCGCCTCATTGGAAAACGGGGTGGACGGCATTTGTTTCGGTTCCGGAATGGCGGCCATGGATGCGGTACTCAAACTGCTCAACAGCGGCGATGAAGTGCTGGCCACCAGCGACCTGTACGGCGGCTCCTACCGCATCATCACCAAAATCTACGAGCGTTTCGGACTCAAGGGCAAGTTCATCTCCATGACCGATCCGGGCGGAGTGGAAAAGCACATCACCCCGGCCACGAAACTGCTCTGGATAGAAACGCCTACCAATCCGATGCTCAACATCGTTGACATCGGGGCGGTGAGCAAAGTGGCCAAAAAGCACGGCATCCTCACCTGTGTTGACAACACCTTCGCCTCTCCTTACCTGCAAACCCCCCTCGATATGGGCGCCGACATCGTGGTGCACTCCGCTACCAAATACCTCGGGGGCCACTCCGATACGGTGCTGGGTGCGGTGGTGGTGAAAGACCAGGCCCTGGCCGATCAGCTTCACTTCATCCAGAATGCCAGCGGTGGCATCCCCGGTCCCATGGACTGTTTCCTGGTGCTGAGGGGCATCAAGACCCTGCACCTGCGGGTGGGCAGGGCCTGCGAGAACGCCGAAAAGATTGCCCGTTACCTGCAGGGGCATCCAAAGGTGAACAACGTTTACTGGCCAGGTTTTGAGTCGCACCCCGGCCATGCGGTGGCAGCACGCCAGATGCGGGGCTTCGGGGGCATGGTCTCTTTCGATTTGCACAAAGACGATTTTGACGAAGCGAAAAAAGTGCTGAGCAAAACGCACCTTTTCACCCTGGCGGAGTCTTTGGGTGGGGTAGAGTCGCTCATCGGGCACCCGGCATCCATGACCCATGCATCCATTCCGAAAGAAGAGCGCCTTAAAAATGGACTCACTGATTCCCTCATCCGACTCAGCGTCGGTGTGGAAGATGCGGACGACCTCATCGAGGACCTCGAAATGGCCCTGACGTTTTTGTAGGTGTTTGGGGCCGTTGGCCGTTTAGCCGCTGCGTGGGTTTAGCCGGCGTTGCCGGGGTTAGGGCCGTAGGTGCTTAGAGGGGAATGGCATTCTTTCCAAGCCCCGTCAGATGTGGATCGGGATTCGGTATCAACCCCTCAAAACCCCTCAAAACCTCTCTCAACCAATAATCACCATGCGTTTGATCAACTTGTTGCTTTTGCTCCTACCCACCTTGTCCATTGCGCAGCGACCGGACAACCTCATACCCCGTGAGTTGCTGTTCAGGGACAAGGACAAAGTAGCGGTCAGCCTTTCCACAGAAGGGCAGTTGGTGCTGTATCAGAAAGACGGCAGCGGTGCCGACAGCACCATTTATTACCTTGACGTGGTGCATCCCCTGGTTGAGCGGGATTTGAAATTTCACGGGGCGGTGCAAAGTTTTACCCCTTTGTACAAACAAGGTCTGCTGGCCGTTATCCGCACCGGGGCGGGGCAGCAACTAGAGTATTATTCCTTTGCCACCCGTTCTTCAAGGGTGCTGAATGGCCGATCTTTCAAGCGCATTTCCATCGTCAAAACGAGCGCCCGCTTTCCCAACAAGGTGATGGTGCGCACATCGGACAATGAATGGTTCCTGGTGGATGTACTGAGCGACCGCTGGCGCCGGCAATCCGTACCGGCTGATTTTTCCAGCGTGTTTTTTGACGAAGCATTCGGTCAGGTGGCTGCCGACCGGCCCAACAGCCTGGGCGGCAATACCTTGCTTCGCAAAACGGCCGGCGGCTGGGACACCCTGTTCATCCATTCTTTCATTCCGGAATACTTCGTTGGGGGCTTTTCCAGAATCGTCAGCGTCAGCAACGACGGGGCCACCATCTACGCCACCTCCAACCAGGACCGCGACAAAACGGCGCTGTTTGCCATCGATGCAGCAAGCGGTGAAACACATCTGCTGGCCGAAGACCCCGATGCCGACATATTGCCCTACGCCGCCAGCGTGGATGCCCGGGGCAAGGTGACATCGGTAGTGGCCCTCTGGGCCGATACCCGCCGCCATGTGGTGGATGCCTCCTGTCAGGCTGGTTTTGATTTCCTTCGGCAAAAACTCGGCAACGGGGTGGGCTTCGTGGCCACCAGCGAAGACGACAATTACTGGCTGGTGAGACAGTTCGATGGCGGGCCGTCGGACTACTATCATTTTGACCGAAGGCAAAAAAAACTGCTGCACCTGTTCAACGACTACAGCCACCTGGACGGCTTCGACCTGGCCACCCGCAAAGCCTTCACCGTTGAAACCAGAGATGGGCTGAAACTGCCCGTTCACGTCTATGTGCCACCGGGCATGGCCGGCGATAATGGCCTGCCAAAGGTGCCGCTGCCCACCATCATTTACATCCACGGTGGGCCCTGGGCCGGAGTGACGCACTGGAATTCGTGGTTCCACAACCGCAATTTTCAACTGCTGGCCAACAGGCACTATGTGGTCATCAACATGGAGTTTCGGGGCACCACCGGCCTGGGCAAGGCTTTTTGCGACGCCGGCAACAAACAATGGGGCGATGCCATGCACCATGACATCCTGGACGTGGTGAACTGGGCCATTGACAAGGGCATCGCCCACAAAGACCGCATTGGCATGTGGGGCTGGTCTTACGGCGGCTATGCTACCAACTACGCCCTGGCCAAAGCTCCGGAAAAATTTGCCTGCGGGGTATCCATGTACGGCATCGCCGATCTGGAGTCCTTCTGCCGGCTGCCATTTGCTGACAACGACTTCTGGCGGCAAAGGGTGGGGGATGTTAACAACGAAAATGACCTGCTATTGCTCCGTTCGCATTCACCCGTCAACCACGTATCATCCATTGAAGACCCCATCCTGCTCACCACGGGTAGCCTGGATGAGCGGGTGCCCCAACAGCAGTACGATGACTTTGCCAAAGCCCTGCACGACGCCGGAAAGGAGGTGATCTATTTTTATTACCCGAAGGAAGTCCATGACTACCGGCAACCGGAAAGTTGGATCAGCTTCTGGGCTGTGGCTGAGCACTTCCTGCACCTGTATTTGCGAGGAAGAAAAGAAGGTATCGGCGAGGCCCTGCGACACGACAATTTCAAAGTGGTTTACGGAGAGGATTTCATCAAAGGCATCTGGTGATGGAGAATACATCTCCCTAATGGTCTGTGTCATCTTCATAAATCCTCAAAAATTATATCTTAGCCGCCTACCTAAAACAATGCATGAGCAGGCCACTTTTCAAAATCAGGGAGCACGGCAAATACGGATTCATTGATGCCACCGGTGAGGTGGTAATAGAGCCGCAGTACGTTGCCGTGGAGGATTTTTACAACGGCTTTGCCCGCGTGCAACTGAACGACCGCCTGGTACACCTCGATCACCTCGGCCGGCCGCTTCTGCGCCACACTTTCAATTACATCGGATTGTTTGAAGAGCACCTGGCCCGTGCAAGGGTGGTGCGCATGTGGGGCTACATGGACCCGCGCGGCCGGCTGGCCATTCCGGTGCAGTTTTACGATGCCGGGGATTTCAGCGAAGGCGTTGCCGCTGTCAACATTGACGGGTTGTACGGCTACATTGACCAATGGGGCAACGAGGTGATAGAACCCAATTTCGACTGGGCCGGCGAGTTTTCCGAAGGGCTGGCACCGGTGCGCATCCGCGAGCAGGAGGGCTATATCAACCGCTCCGGTGACATGGTCATCCTGCCCCGTTTTGACGATGCCCAGCCCTTTCAGGGCAATGTGGCCGTGGTGGTGCAGGATGAAAAATGGGGCCTGATAGACAAAGAAGGCAAATTGCTCATCAAACCCCAATTCGACCTGATCGAAGGCTATACCAACGGCGAATTTTTCGACGGAATGGCCGTGGCCTCCCGGGATGGAAAATACGGCTTCATCAACAACGAGGGGGAAATCGTTGTGCCACCTTCCTATGATTTTGCCGGTGATTTTGGTGAAGGCCTGGCCCTCGTTGAAAAAGACGGCCTCTTTGGCTATGTGGACAAATCCGGAAAACTCGCCATCCCCCTCCGATTTGAAGATGCCGGCGTCTTTTCAGGTGAGCTGGCCCAGGTGCGAAAAAACGGCCGCTGGGGCTTCATGGACCGGGACGGCCGGGTCGTCATCGCTCCCCGCTTCGAAGAAGTGATGCCTTTCCGAAACGGCCTCGCCTGGTGCATCGAAGATGACAAATGGGAATACATTGACCAGTGGGGCGATGTGGTTTGGAGGGAGGAGGGTTTAGGGAGTAGGGAGTAGGGAGTAGGGAGTAGGGAGTAGGGAGTAGGGAGTAGGGAGTAGGGAGTAGGGAGTAGGGAGAAAAAATTGGACAACTAGAGACTGTTCAAAAAAAAATCTTTTGGTGATATAGCTTTCTTTAAACTTTTGGTTCAAGCTTTTAAA
>JALWSS010000180.1 GCA_026993525.1 Saprospiraceae bacterium | reverse complement strand
CTGCCTGGCAGCAGACAGGGCAGGCTCCATCCCCGATGAATATCGGGGTCATAACCCTCCATAATCCCTGTCTGCCGCCCTGTCTGCTGCCAGGCAGGCAGCCCGCCTGGCCGTCGGACAGGGCAGGCTTCATAACCCTTCATAACCCTTCATAATCCTTCATAACCCTCCATAATCCCAATAAACCTTCGAAAAAAAAATCCCGTGCTGAGTCGTCAACACGGGATTTGTATTTCAAATCAGACGGGGTCTGAATATCAATCTCTGTCGCGGGGTCCGCCGCGGTGGTGTCCTCCGCCACGGTTACCGCCCCGATGGCGATCTCCACCGCCCCTTCTGCGGTCTCCACCGCCACGGTGTTCGCGGCGTTCCATACCTTCCGGCATGGGCATGAGGGCCTTTCGGCTGAGGCGGAACTTGCCCGTTTTCTTGTCAACTCCGATCAGCTTGACTTTCACGGGATCGCCTTCGGAGAACACCTCATCCACACGCTCGATGCGGGAGTGGGACATCTCGGTGACGTGGAGCAAACCGCTCTTTCCGCTGAATTCAACGAAGACCCCGTAAGGCATTACCGTCTTCACAACGGCGTCATACACATCCCCGACTTCGGGTGTAAAGGTGATCTCCTTGATGCGCTCAACGGCAGCGTCAATGCTGGCCTTGTCCGGGCTGGCGATGGTTACCACGCCTTCGTCACCGACTTCTTCGATGTTGATGGTGGTACCGGTAGAGGCCTGAATTTCCTGGATGATCTTACCACCCGGGCCGATAACTGCACCGATGAAGCTCTTGTCAATGCGGAGCTCGACGATGCGGGGCGCATGGGGTTTGAGGTCGGGCCTTGGCGCTGCAATCACCTCGTTCATCTTGCCGAGGATGTGCAAACGGCCTTCTCTGGCCTGTACCAGTGCTTTTTCGAGCAAGTCGAAGGAGAGGCCTTCGATTTTGATATCCATCTGGCAACCACAGATGCCCTTTGAGGTACCCGTCACTTTGAAGTCCATGTCTCCCAGTGCGTCCTCGTCACCGAGGATGTCACTGAGGATGGCAGCTTTGTCACCTTCGGCAATCATCCCCATGGCAATGCCTGAGATGCCTTCCCGGATCGGAACGCCAGCATCCATCAGCGCCAGCGAGCCTGCACAAACGGTGGCCATACTGGAAGAGCCGTTACTTTCCAGAATGTCAGAAACGATCCGGACAGTGTATGGGAACTCTTTTGGCATCACCTTTTTGATGGAGCGGCCCGCCAGGTTGGCGTGGCCCACCTCACGGCGGCCCGGAGCCCGCAAGGGCCGAACTTCACCTACGGAGTAGGGCGGGAAGTTGTAATGCAGGATGAATTTTTCGAAGCTTTGCTCCATGGCCGTATCCACCATCATTTCATCGAGCTTGGTGCCCAGGGTGACGGTGGTAAGGCTTTGCGTTTCGCCCCTGGTGAAGACAGCAGAACCGTGCGGTGAAGGCAGGTAGTCAATTTCGCACCAGATGGGGCGGATCTCGTCGCTATTGCGGCCATCGAGGCGCACGCCTTCTTCCAGCACCATGGTGCGGATCACTTTTTTCTTCAGTTCGTCAAAATAGCGTTCGGGCAGGCCTTTGTTCTCCTCCATGAACTCCTCACCTTTCTCTTCGGTAAGGGTTTCTATCAGGTTCTTTTTGATTTCATCGAGGCCGTTTTTGCGGGCTGACTTGTCGAGCCGGCCTTTGGCAATTTCGTAAATCTTGTCTTTGGCCAGTTCCTCCACCCTGTTTTTGATCTCCTCATTTTCCGGAAGAGGTTCAACTTCCCGCTTTGGCTTGCCGACTTTTTCACGAAGGTCGAGTTGGGCCTGGCACTGTACCTTGATGGCCTCGTGCGCCACCCGGATGGCTTCTACGAGTTCGTGCTCCTGGCATTCGTCGGCTTCGCCTTCCACCATCATGATGTTGTCCATGTCGGCGGCCACGATGAGGTCCATATCGGCGTTGGCACAATCGGATTTGGAAGGATTGATAACGTATTCGCCGTTGATGCGGGCAACCCGCACTTCGGAAATGGGCCCTGCCCAGGGAATGTCGGAAATCGTCAGGGCGGTGGATGCTGCCAATGCTGCATAGGCATCCGGCATGGTTTCTTTGTCACCGCTCACCAGGTTGATGATGACCTGGGTATCGTTCATGTAGCCGTCGGGGAAAAGCGGGCGGATGGCCCGGTCAACCAGGCGGCAGATGAGCACTTCGTAATCTGAAAGTTTGGACTCCCTGCGGAAGAAGTTGCCCGGAATGCGTCCGGCACTTGCAAATTTCTCCTGGTAGTCAACAGAAAGCGGGAAGAAGCTTGCCCCTTCGCGGGGTTCTTTGGCTGAAACCACCGTTGCAAGCAACATGGTATCGCCAATTCTGACAACGACTGAGCCATCAGCTTGTGTGGCCAGTTTGCCTGTTTCGATCGTCACCTCCCTGCCGCCGGGCAGGTTGAATGAGATGGTATCAGGAATTTGTTTACCCATTTTTGAAAAGAAATTGATGAACCGGCCATTTACCGGTTACTGATTTATGTTTAGGACTTTGTATAACCAAACCAAAGGGCATTGCACTTACCGCAACGCCGGGCGTCTGTTTACGCCCAACAGTTTCCTGGGTTTATTGATTGGGGTGATGTTTTGCCAAAAAATCCAAATCGTTTGTTCTCAACTTGTAATGATCATTACTCAAGGCAAGCCGGACGAGGATAGGAAAACCCATTTTCAAAAGCACAGCAATGGTGCAAAAATCATGAGCGTGTCCCGGATCATTTCCGGAACACGCTCGCAATAATTAACCGCGGATACCCAACTCTTTGATGAGCTCACGGTATTTGGTGATGTCCTTGCGCTGCAAGTAGGTGAGCAAGCGCTTGCGACGGCCAACCATCATCAGCAGCGCCCGCCTGGTCGCATGATCCTTTTTGTTTTTCCGAAGGTGGTCAGAAAGAGCGCTGATGCGGTAGGTGAACAAGGCTATTTGCCCCTCGGTGGATCCGGTATTTTTTTCATCTCCACCGTACTTCTTGAAAATCTCTTGCTTCTTCTCTTTTGGAAGATAAACTGCCATTGTAAAAATTGATTGCGCGAAAGCCACTTGAGCCAGTCTGTAACCACAAGATAATCAACGAGTTCTTGCACCGGGCTCCAGGCTTTCAACCGTTAGTGATTACGAAAATCAGTTACAGCGGCGCAAAGGTAAGATTTTTTGACTCCAACAAAATTATTTTGGAAAGAGGAATCGAGTCCCGATCC
>JALWSS010000179.1 GCA_026993525.1 Saprospiraceae bacterium | reverse complement strand
CGCAAACTGCGCAAGCCTTCCAACGGCCTCATTGCAGGAATTGGCTCTTTGGAAGACTTTGATAAGGAAGTTGCTGAAGAGGAAGCAGCAGCCAGCCTGCAGGAAGCCAAACTCAACCCCAAAGACTTTAAGGAACAATGGAACGCTTACAAAGAACAGGTGCAGAGCAGCTCCGTCAAATCCATTCTGAACAACGCTGAAGCCCGATTGGATGGAACCAAAGTTTCCATCACCGTCTCTTCCTCGCTGGCTGAAAACGCCATCAGACAGGAATCGAAACTGATGGATTTCCTTCGGAAAAACCTGCACGCACCCGTACTCAGCCTCGAAATTACAGTGGATCCCACCAAACAGGCCGATGAAAAGCGCCCGCCCAAACCCCTCACCGACAGCGAAAAATACCAGCAAATGAAAGCAGTGAATCCCCTCGTGGATGAGCTGAGAAAAAAGCTGGACCTGCGATTTAAGGATTGAGTCCCGACATTCGTCGGGAGAGGAATTGAGGAATTGAAGAATCGAGGAATCGAGGAATCGAGGAATCGAAAAGCAGGCCAAGCAGGGTAAAGGGATACAAAACCCTTGTGATATCTCAATCCACCGGGAGGATAGTGGCCCCTCTAAACCTCCCGACCCAACCCCTCTAAACCCCTCTAAACTCTTCTCAACCCCTCTCAACCATTAAATGAAAAAAGGCGCGGCAAACAACTTGCCGCGCCCTTTTTCATTTACCAGGTCCCCGGAATCATTTCCGTTTTTGTTTGTCGCGGTTGATGATGGTTGCGATCTGATCCACCTTCAGGTTCTTTCCGATGATGATCCGCTCCGGATTCAGAACATATATTTCCGGCGTCACGTCCACATAGTACTTGGCGTAAATGGACTTGTTGGTCGGATCGAACACATTGTAAGGCCAGGGCATGTTGTTCTTTTTGATATAAGCCTTCCATTTGGCGTCGTCGGTATCCACCGCGATGCCATACACTTCCACGCCTTTCGGGTGCCATTCGTGGTACCAGCGCACCAGCTTGGGCGTTTCCACGGCGCAGTGCTCGCAGTCGGGGTTGTACATGTACACGATGATGTACGGGTCTTTGATGTCGTAAATGGAATACATCTTACCGTCAGGGCCGGGAGCAGTCACGTTGGGTCCTTTCTTGCCCACCAGACTGGCGGCCATCTCATAGGCCCTGAGCTGAATGGCGTGCACTTCGGCCGAGTCACTCCAGAATGCCCTGTCATAGGTAAAATACCGTTGGATCATGTTTACGAACACGGCCTGGGCATCCATCAGGGTGCTTTCTTTGGGGTCGTAATTCAGCACGATCCAGTTGGCGAAGTACTTGAAGATCTCGGGATTTCCGAGGGTTTTGTCAACGAGGAAGTTGGCAGCGGCATTGATGGAGTCCGGGTGCTGGGGTGTGAGCTGGGTGATGTAGCGCTTCAGCTTGTTGGCCAGCACCGGCGTGTACATCAGGCGGGTGTCGCTGAAGTCCACATTGTCCCAGAATCTGGTGCGGTAGAGGTAGGCATAGCGCACGGTGTCCAGGGTGCCGTCGGGCTTTTTGATGTTGCGGATGTCCGGGTTCTGGCCGGCCATTTTGAACTTCACAAAAAAGCTTTCCGGGTGTTCTTCGGCAATTTTTTTGAGGTAGGCCATCCGCTCATCTATGAGCTTGTATTGTTCCTGCTCCCATTTGTTGTAATCCGGTGTGCCGGGTTTGTACTTGCGCATTTCAGCTGCCACCTGGCTGAACCTGGGGCGCATCTGCTCCTCAAATTTTGACACCTGCACAAACAGCTCATTGTCGAGGCTGCCTTCCACCTTCAGGTTGCCACTCAGGTTCACCAGCGAGGTATGCACGCTGAACTTCTGGTCTTTGTCAATGATGACCTGGATGCTGTTCCTGTTGGGGAGGTAGATGTAATACAAGCCGGGTGCGTAGGGCTGGTCTTCTTCGAAAACAAACTCACCCTTGTTGTTGATGATGGCAGAGTCTGCCCGGAAGTTCTGGTCGGCAAACACACCGATGAGGTAAGCCACGCCGCCGTTGAGGCCGTCAACAGTGACTTTGATCTCAGGAGTTTCACACTGCTTTTTGTATTCCTCGATGTCGAGGGCCGGTCCGTAATCAACCGGAGCGGTGTCGGCAGTAGTTGAGTTGTTGGCTGGAGTTTGGGAATTGTTGTTCTCACAAGCTGCAAAAAAAGCAGCGATCAACGCAATGAAAAATAGTGCTCTCATGGGCTTCAAATTTTTTAGGCAGCGAAAATAAAGGATTCTGCCAAGGTCGTAGTCCCATGGCGGCAATACATTTAGACAGTGTTAACAGGTGAGGCGTTCAGGGCAAGGGCGCATCAACCCCAGTCGTCGTTTTCCAGGCCAAATTCTTTCAGGACTTCCGGTGGCACGCCCTGGTAGGTGCCGGGCCGGTTGCCCATGTATTCGAGGTCTTGCAGACCTGTTTCCGAAGTAAAAAATCCGGTGGCGGTCAGGTCACGCATCCGGTTGAAGAAAGCAGCGCCCTGCTCCATGCCGGGTTTCACATTGTCGGGGAAGGCAATGTCATCCACCACTTGCAGTTGCTCATCTTCAGAACATTCCACGAAGGGCTTTTCAAAGCGCTTCAGGCATTCGGCATCCAGCCATTTCAGCCCTCCCCGCATGGGCAATTGATGCTCCGGAATGTCCTTTACAATGAACTCGATAAAATCCGGCACACCGGCTTCAGTGGCACTTCCCGATTTCTCGTCAGCGGGAATGATGATGTCTGCCAGTACAGCAATGGTGGCCATTTCGTGTTTCGTAAAAAACTGCTCGCTGAGCAGCTTCCGGTCCCGCTCGATCTCAAAATCCTGACGGCCTGCTTCCAGCACTTCCGGCTGTGTGTTCTCTTCCTGCTCCGGCATCCCCGGCCTGCAACTGCCCAGGATCATGCCCGCCGTTATGGAACCTACTCCGATAAATTTCAGCGATTCTCTACGGTTCATTGTTGAAGGTTTTTATTGTAGGTTTTTTGGGTTTTTTGGGTTTTTGTCCCGAGGCAAGCTCGGGATTGAGGTTTTTGAAGTGCGTAGCTGATTGTTTGTCAGTGATTTAAGCACTAAATTGAAAGTTCACTGTTCCTCGATTCCTCAATTCCTCGATTCCTCGATTCCTCACCCGATGCCGATCCCGAATCTCGAAAGCTTTCGGGATTCGGGATCGGGATCGGGATGGCACGGGGCATCCCTCATCCCTCATCCCTCATCCCTATCAAATGTTTCCCCTCTCCAACTCCTCCACAATCTACTCTGAGG
>JALWSS010000178.1 GCA_026993525.1 Saprospiraceae bacterium | reverse complement strand
CCACCGGAATGGTTGGTGCGTGTTTTCACCTGCCCGTCTTCCATGAAAAATGGATCGTTGTGTTCGGAGCCCCTCATGGCCGTTCCGGCAAAACCGGAACCTATCTCAAAGCCCTTGCAGGCATTGATGCTCAGCATGGCCTTGCCCAGGTCGGCGTGGAGCCGGTCGAAAACAGGTTCGCCGAGGCCCGGCGGGCAGTCCGTTACGACGCAGTTTACGGTTCCGCCAATGGTGTCTCCGGCTTTTCTGACCTCCCGGATGAGGGCTTCCATTTTGGCGGCGGTTGCGGGGTCGGGGCAGCGCACGGGGTTGCTTTCTGTCTTCGCAAAATCGAGCTCACGGTAATCTTTTTCCAACACGACATCTCCCACAGAACTGACCCAGGCATTTATTTCCACACCGTATTCTTTCAGCAGTCGCTTCGCAATGGCACCGGCGGCCACCCGTGCAGCCGTCTCCCGGGCCGATGAGCGCCCGCCGCCCCGGTAATCCCGGTGGCCGTATTTGGCGTGCCAGGTGTAGTCGGCATGGGAAGGCCGGAAAGCCTTTGCTATGTGGCTGTAATCCTTTGGGCGGGCATCCTGGTTGCGGATGAGGAGCATGATGGGAGTTCCGAGGGTTTTGCCCTCAAACACGCCGGAGAGTATTTCGACGGTGTCTGTCTCTTTGCGCTGGGTCACAATGGCCGATTGGCCCGGCCGCCGGCGATCGAGTTCTGCCTGGATGTTCTCCAGGGCAATACCCAAACCGGCCGGGCATCCGTCAATGACGACGCCGATGGCTTTGCCATGAGATTCTCCGAAGGTGGTAATGCGGAATAATTGACCGAAGGAATTGCCGGGCATGAGTTGGGCTCATTGGTGAAAGCTGATGAGCAAAAGTAAGTGCTTTGGGGTCATCCCGGTGAGGTGGGGAAATACTTGACGGCAATTTTACCGAAGGGCATAAAAAGAAACTGATGCACAGCCAGCCTGATCAGGCAGTGTGCATCAGTCCACACGTAAGTCATTGAAAAAAGTCGGTCTATAAGAATCGGTTGAATCGCTCGCTTGCGTTCCTTTTGGGATATCAGGCAGTTACGCCCGTCTCTGGTTCCATTTTGAAGGCCTTGTAAATTTGTTCATAGCTGAAGTTTTCTTCCGCCATGATCTTCGGCATTTCTTCTGCCACAGTGTCCAAAAGCAGGTCAATGTCCTCTTTGGTGTGATGAACTGTGAGCAAAAAGCGGATGCCCGTATTGTTGTATGGCACACTCGGGTAAATGGCCAGACAGGAGAAAAGTCCACGTTCTTTCAGGCGCTGTGTCAGCCTGGAACCAACTTCCGGTTTACCGGCACCGAGGAAGAAGATCGGTGTGCCTTCACGGCTGACCATCGGCAAGCCAAGGTCACGGGCCTTTTGCTGGAAGTAGGCGATTTTGCCCTTCAGGTTGTTCTGAAGCTGATAGATCTCATCCGAGAGGTGGATCTTCGCCGAAGCAACGGCTGCTCCCAAAGTTGCAGGCTGAAGCGGCCCGGTGAAGATCAGCGGTGAACCGGTGTTGCGCACCAGCGCTGCGGTTTGCTCGTCGTAAAATACACCTACGCCACCTGATGCACCGAATGCTTTTCCGAGGGAAGTGATCAAAACCATTCTCGGGTGGAAAGGAATGCGATCCCTGACCGCACCTGAACCGTTGGGTCCGGTCCAGCTCATGCCGTGTGAATCATCAATGTACAGGTGGAATTTTTCGTATTGCTGGAGCAGGCTGTATATATCCTCAACCGGTGCGATGTTTCCATACATGGAGTAAACACCGTCGGCGAGGTACCATACCTTGTCGTACTGCTCGCTCAGTTTCTTTATACGGCTTTCGAGGTAGTCCATCCGGTTGTGGCGGATCATCTCGATGTGGGTGCCGTTGGCTTTCAGGATTTTGGCGGTCATCTGAACGCTGGTGTGAACCTGGTGGTCCAGAATAACGGCATCGTTCGGGCTCATGAGCACCGGCATGATGGAAAGGTGCCCCAGCATGGTGGTTGGCATGACCACCGCCGGATGCCCGAATACCTGGTGAAGCATGTTCTCCAGATCGGTGTAGTGGTGCAGGGACATGTAGGCCCGTACACAGTAGTATTGCGTACCGTATTGATTGATGGCTTCGATGGCAGCGTCTTTCAGGCGCTGATCAGTTTCAAGACCGACGTAGTTGCAGGAAGAGAAGTTGAGGAGTTCCTGGCCGTTGGCCTGTATGATACGGCGGTTGGGCATGTGCTGGTCGTCCATCTCGAGGTGGATAATGCCCATGTCCTTGAGTTTGATGGCCAATTGGTTCACCAATTCAACCTGGGAGGTAGGTACTTTCATGACTTTACGGATTTTGACAGGCGGAGCGAACACCTGTTACGGAAGTGCACAAACAGCATTTCAACCTGAAAGGCCCTGCAAGGGGAGGATTTTTCCCGACTTGTTTTTAGGCTGTTGAAAGATTACTGAATTGTGGCAGCCTCTCGTGCGTTTTTGTTGAGCGTTTTGAAAAATACGTGTGATTCTCGAAATCAACTGTTGCAAATGTAAATCACAGAATTTTTAAATACAAGCGCCTGGCTGATTTTTTTCTAAAAAAAATATTTCCACATCCTTCAGACCCCGTAAAACCTTCAGGCAAAATTGCGAACAGCCGTTCGTCTGTCAAGGTAAAAGTTTACTACCTTTGTGAGCAATTGAAAAACACTCTTACATTGCTTCAGCCAACCAATAACCAAGACCATGCAAACGCACGATCTGGAAAAAAACTTTCAGCAAAAGATTGACGCAGAGGTCAAGATAGAGCCGAAAGACTGGATGCCCGATGCCTATCGCAAGAACCTTATCCGGCAAATATCACAACACGCCCATTCAGAAGTGGTGGGCATGTTACCGGAAGGGAATTGGATCACCCGGGCCCCCTCATTGCGACGAAAACTCATCCTGATGGCCAAAGTACAGGATGAAGCCGGCCACGGCCTCTACCTGTACAGCGCAGCCGAAACCCTCGGCGCCGGCAGGGACGACCTGGTGATGGACCTCCTGAACGGCAAAGCCAAATACTCCAGCATTTTCAACTACCCCACCCTCACCTGGGCCGACATCGGTGCCATCGGATGGCTGGTGGACGGTGCCGCCATCATGAACCAGGTGATGCTGACGCGCACTTCTTACGGCCCCTACGCCCGGGCGATGGTGCGCATCTGCAAGGAAGAGAGCTTCCACCAACGCCAGGGCTACGAAATCATGCTGACCCTGGCCAAAGGAAGCCCCGAACAAAAAGCCATGGCCCAGGATGCCCTCGATCGCTGGTGGTGGCCCTCGCTGATGATGTTCGGCCCCCACGACAGCGAATCCACCCACAGCGAACAAAGCATGAAGTGGAAAATCAAACGCAAATCCAACGATGAACTTCGCCAGGCCTTCGTGGACGCCACCGTGCCCCAGGCCGAATTGATCGGCCTGAAAGTACCCGACCCCGACCTGAAATGGAACGAAAAACGGGGACATTACGACTTCGGTGAAATCAATTGGAACGAGTTCTGGAACGTGGTAAAAGGCCGTGGCCCCTGCAACAAGCAACGCCTCGACGCCCGCAGGAATGCCTGGGAGAACGGAGCCTGGGTGCGGGAAGCAGCCATGGCTTACGCCGAAAAAAAAGCAGCCCGCCGCATGAAACAAGCAGGTGAGGAAGCAGCCTAAATGTTTTCACGAGAAAAATCTAAAGAGATGAAAAAGGAATGGCCCCTTTGGGAAGTATTCATCCGCTCAAAAAGCGGACTGCACCACAAGCACGTTGGCAGCCTGCACGCCGCCGATGCCGAAATGGCAATCGAGCACGCCCGCGATGTGTACACCCGTCGCAATGAAGGTGTGAGCATCTGGGTGGTGGAATCGAAATACATCACCGCCTCTGACCCCGCCGATGCCGACCCGCTTTTTGAACCGGCAAAGGACAAAGTGTACCGCCACCCCACTTTTTATAACCTGCCCGATGAGGTGAAACATATGTAAGGTTTATGGTGGTTTTTTTGAGAGGGCTTTATCCAATCAGAGTAATCAATCAATCACTTTAATCAAAGTCAGTTTTGAGGGTTTTTGAGGTTTTTGAAGGTCATCTACTAATTGTAAACGACAATGAACACAGACGCAGCTCTTCAAAGATATCTGTTGCAACTCGGAGATAACGCCCTGATACTGGGCCACCGGCTGGCCGAATGGTGTGGCCATGCACCTGAAATGGAAATTGACATGGCCCTCACCAACATGGCCCTGGACCTGACCGGCCAGGCCCGGGCACTCTACCAGCGGCTGGCCGAACTGGAAGGCAAAGGCCGCACGGAAGACGACATCGCCTACCTGCGGGATGCCCGTGAATTTTACAACTGCCTGCTGGTGGAGCAGCCCAACGGCGACTTTGCCCACAGCATGGCCCGCCAGTTCTTTTTCGATGCATACAACTACGCCCTCCACAAAAACCTGACCCAGAGCAGTGACGAATGGCTGGCCGGTTTTGCGACGAAAGCCCTCAAAGAAATCACCTACCACCTGCGGTTCAGCTCGGAATGGGTACTGCGCCTCGGTGACGGCACCGAAACAAGCCGCGAAAAAATGCAAAAGGCTGTGGATGACCTCTGGATGTGGCGACACGAACCGAACATCCTTTCCGAGGCGGAAGAAGTGCTGGCCAAAACCGGAGTAATTCCCCACCCGGATGCCATCAAAGCAGAATCGGAACAAAAGGTAGCAGATATCCTGACCAAAGCCACCCTCACAATTCCCACCGACGATTGGGCACAAAAAGGAGGTAAAACAGGTTTGCACACCGAATACCTGGGCTACATCCTGGCTGAAATGCAATTCCTCCAAAGGGCCTATCCCGGGCTGGAATGGTGATTCCACTCAACCACTCCCAGCCTCAGCTGTTCACCTTCGGTAAATTGAAGAGCCGCCTGGCATTCTGATTATTGAAAACCCTACCGCCCTCACAGCATGATCACCATCATTTCAGGAACCAACCGCAAAAACAGTGAAGCTGCGCAATTCGCCGACCATTACGCTTCCCTGCTTCGCAATAAATCCTCCGAAGAGGTCCGCCTGCTCAAACTCGAAGACCTCCCGCACGACTGGTTCCACACAGCCATGTACGAGGAAGAATCTCAAAGTAATTCCATTGCCACCATACAGGATGAATACATCTTGCCGGCAGAACGATTTGTTTTTATCGTTCCGGAATACAACGGCAGTTTTCCCGGCGTGCTGAAACTCTTTATTGATGCCTGCTCCATCAGAAACTACAAAGGCAACTTCGACAGAAAAAAAGCCGCACTGGTTGGCATCGCCTCCGGCCGTGCCGGCAACCTCCGTGGCCTGGACCACCTCACCGGCATCCTCATCCACCTCGGCGCCATTATCTACCCCGAAAAGGTGCACATTGCTTCCATTCCAAATCTGAAAGACAACGCTGGCAAGATTGCCGACAGCAAAACCCTGCAAGTGATTGAAAGACAGGCGGATGGGTTTCTTGGGTTTTGAGGAATTGAAGAACTGAGCCCCGTCCCGAATCCCGAATCCCGAAAGCTTTCGGGATCGGGACGGGATTGGGGGAGGAACTGAAGAACTGATTTACCCACGTTTACTAAACCTCCAAAGGTTTAGTAAACGTTTGCTTCGGCAATTCCTCGATTCCTCCCCCGATGCCGATTATTATCGGCACGGGGCTCGATTCCTCAAATCCTCCTATTCCTAAAAGTCTATCTTTGGCGCTCATACATTCAACCTTTTCCACTTCCGTGAGATAATAATTGCGAAGTGCAATTAGTTGATGCAAAGCGATTAATCACCAAAAATCAGAAGCCATGAATTCCAGACAAGGATTGACCATTTTGATCGTCATCTTGCTGTTGGGGTTGGCCGGAACGGCCTGGTGGGGTTACTCCACCCATCAGAAAAACAACACCCTGCTTACAGAAAATGAAACCCTGAACCAACAAATTGCCGATCTGACCTCCCTGAGGGATGAGTTGCAAAGCGATGTGGACAGCCTGGCAAGCGCCTACTCCGAGCTGGCCCTCGAAAACGAGTCACTGAGAGGTGATGCCGAGGCAACCGAAAAGAAACTCCGGCAAACGCAAGCCCGCCTCCGAAAGGTCCAAAAGCAAAGCCAGTCGGAAGTGAACAACCTCCGGGCGCAGATCCAGGAATTAATGAAGGTGAAAGCCGACCTGGAGCAGTCCATTGCCTCCATGCAGGCGGAAAACGACTCCCTCCGTGCCCTCACCGGCCAGCTCACTGCCGACCTGGCCTCCGCCCGCTCTGAAAACGAGGCCCTGGCCAACCTGAACAGAACCATTCAGGAAGAGCTGAAAAAACTGACCAGGGAAAATTTCAAAGCCACCGCCTTCCGGGTGGAGGTTGAGAAGAAAAGCACCAAAGCCACCGCCAGGGCCCGCCGGGCAAGGCGCATCCGGGTCAGCTTTGACCTCACAGGTGTTGCCAATGAGTACCGGGGCGTGCGCCCGCTCTACCTCGTCATTACCGACGACAAGGGCACCCCCATCAAAGTGCAGAACCCGATCAACGCCAAGGTGACCGTCAACAACAGCCCCATGGACATCATCGCCGTGAAAGAACAACAGGTGAACGTGGAAGAAAACCAACGAATGTCTTTCACCTACGACCTGGAAGACAAACTGAAAAGGGGCTACTACCGAGTGGCTGTTTACACCGACATCGGTCTGCTCGGTGCCGCCAGCTTCCGCCTTCAATAAGCTAACCCGACCGTTCCCTGAATCCGAAGCCGTTATTCCGACAGCTTCGGATTCTTCATTTTATTTGCACCCATAGCGATACAAATCACTCCGCATGTACAAAGCATACTTTTTTCTTTTCGTCGCAATCACGGGCATCATCTCCACCACCGGCTGCGTCAGCAAAAAGCGACTGGAAACCGAAATGGCCACCCGCGACAGCATCAACCAACTCCTCAACCGCCGCCTGCTGACCTGCAACCAACAGGTGGGCAACCTGCAACTCCAACTGGCCGAAAAAACCGGCGAGGCCAAGGCCCTGAGGGAACTTTACGACAAAAAAGAACGCACCATCAAGCAACTGGAAGAGGAAATGGAAAACATGAGCAGCCAGTCGCTGACCACCCAACAGAAACTCGACCTGGCGCTGCAGAAAAAGGATGCCATCATCAACAACCTGGAAGAAGAATTGAAAGCATTGCGCAGCGAGCTGGAGGGGATGGAATTGCGCATGAAAAAACTGAAAGACATCATCGCCGTTTCCTTCACCGACATCGAAGACGAGCACTTTGCCCTGGAAGTGAAAGGCACCGAACTGCACATCCGGGTTCCCGAAAAAATGCTTTTCAAACCCAGCAGCATCGGTTTTCAGTCCGGAGCCGTGGATTTTCTGGAGCGCCTGTCCACCATCTTCCTGCAACACCCGGACCTGCACATCACCATCGAAAGCCACACCGACAACCGCCCACCAAAAAGCCGGGCCTACGCCGACAACTGGGACCTCAGCGCCCTGCGCTCCGCAACCCTGGTGCGAACCATGACCAAAGAGTTTGGCATGCCCACCAACCAACTCACCCCCGTCGGAAAAGGTGAAACCGAACCCATCGCCTCCAACGAAACCGAAGAGGGCCGCACTGCCAACCGCCGGGTGGAGTTCATCGTCTCCGCCAGCTTCAACAAGTTGCTGCAAATGATCAGGGAGTGAGGATTTGAGGATTTGAGGATTTGAGGATTTGAGGATTTGAGGATTTGAGGATTTGAGGAATGAGTGCACTGCAAAAAGGGGTATTTCCAATTGTGACGGAAAGTTGATGAATAATTGAATGTTTAACCATCTGGAGTACAATCAACGACGTATCTCAATCCCGAGAAAAGCTCGGGAAAAAACCCATTCAAAAACCCATAAAAACATGGTTTCCTCCAGAAATAGGGGTTTTTGCAGTGGACTCAGGAATCGAGGAATTGCCGAAGTTCCTCAGTTCCTCGATTCCTCAGTTCCCCGTCTGGCCTGGCGCCAGCCGGACAGGCTCGATTCCTCAGTTCCCCGTCTGGCCTGCCTGCCTGTCGGCTAGACAGGGCGCCAGCCGGACAGGCTCAATTCTTCAGTTCCTCCCCCGATGCCGATTATTATCGGCACGGGGCTCAATTCCTCACTCACCAACCATCCATTTCAGTGCTGCCACATGGCCATTTTGCCGAAGCTGGATGAAATAAATTCCTTCGGGCAATTGGACACCGTTGCCAATGACTACTGACTGCTCCACACCTGGCAGCAAGCTCAGATGTTGGGTTTCCAGCACCCGGCCCAATTGGTCGGTCAGGCGCAGTTCCATGCTACCGGGATCGGCAGGTGAGATGGAGAGTTGGGTGATTCCGGGTTTTCCGGGGTTGGGGTTCAGCACAATTTTGCCGAAGGAAGAAAGCTCCACCACCTCGTTGGGCATGGGCAGCACAGTCACCATCACGCGCTCGCTCTCGCAATGAACGGCCTCCAGTTCCACCTGCCAGTTGAAGAAGTAATAGTAAAAGCCGGCGCCGTAATTCGAGCCGGTGATGCTGAGCACATCCGGCACTTCATAGGGGTAATTCACGTCCTGGTCGGATCGCCCCAGGCGGGGGGTTATCGTTCCCAGTATCTGTTGGTTATACTCCGCATCCGTGGTGAGTTTGTAACCCGCACCAGCCGGTACAGAAAAGTTCAGAACAATTTCGCTTTCGCCTTCGGCAATGTCAAAGGTATCCTGTTGCACCACGTTGTCGCCGGCATCGAGCAGTTGCACGATGCGGGGTGCGGCAATGTCCGTATAAACCGTTGCGGATTTGAGGGTAAAGTTCTGGAACGCATCAAAGAGCAACTTCCCGTTGAAGCCGGCACCGCTGTACGGTGAGCCGCTGTGGGCCTCCATCCCGGCGGAGTAGCTGCCACCGCCGAAGCTGTGATCGTCGGCAACGTAATAGTAGAGCGTATCGGTTACGGCCGGTGTCCACAGGGTATCGCCTTCGGCAATGGGGCTGCCACCCGCCGGCACATCGTACCACAGTGGGTGGTTGCCCTGTGCCACCAGCGGCAGGGGGTCGGCAGAAGTGGCCTGCACCACCTGCTCCACCTCCGGCGCAGGAGCGGGGTACACCTCCACCAGCACGGTGTCGGAACTGACCTCGTCGCATTCGCCGGGCACCGTCACAAAGTAGGCCCCGGGGTCTGTCACCGTGATGCTCTGGGTGGTCTGCCCGTTTGACCACTGGTAGGCAGCGGCATCGGAGGCGCTCAATTCCACGCTGCCTCCATCGCAAAATGACAGTTCGCCGGAGGCCGTGACCACCGGAACCGCTTCCGGATTGAAGGCGACGGCAAACGCCTCCGAAGCGGCCACACAACCGTTGCTGTCAACCGCTACCACGCTGTAGTTGCCCGCCAGGGCTACGGAAAGAGAAGCCCCGGAAGCGCCATTGCTCCACAGGTAATTGTCGTAGCCGGCTGTCGCCGTCAATGTCAGGGTATCGCCCGTGCAGAGGATGTTTCCGGCGTCGGAAAGGATTTCCAGCGCTGTTGTTCCCGTGCAGGTGGTCGCTTCGGTGATGGTGATCGTCTGGTCGGCGGCCACATTGCGCAGCACGTCCACATTGCCCGAAGGCCAGCGCACCACCAGGTGATCGATGAGGGTGTCGGCCCCCAGGCCGAAGTATTGCGTCAGCGAGTTGGAGATGCCATAGCTCTCGCCCGATCGCACCTCCCGCACCTGCACGCCCCAGGGGCCGTGGATTTCCATGCGGGCGCCCACGCCGGCGCGGTTGCTTTCAGTGCCGTTGAGGCGCACCGCCAGGTAGTGGTTGCCGTTGCCCTCGTTGATGAACAGCCGGTCGGGCAAGCTGCAGGGGTTGTTGATGCCACAGGGGAAAGAGGCGTACACATCCTGAAAGCCGTCGTTGTTGAGGTCGCCGATGGCAAAGGAGCCAAAATTGGCGCCCTCGAAGGGGCCGACCACCTTGCTGAAAGTTTTGTCGCCATTGTTCATCAGCAGCAGGGTTGGCTCGGCGGTCAGGATGTCCACCCAGCCGTCGTTGTCAAAGTCCCGCATGAGGCCCTGCAGAAAGCCGCCATTGTAGCCGGCCAGGCCGGCAATGTCCGAGATGTCGGTAAAGTGGCCGGCGCCGTCATTTTCGAGCAGTTGGAGGTTGTGGTCGTGGTTGGTCACCAGGCAGTCCAGGTCGCCGTCGTTGTCAATGTCCTGAAAGTCGGCGGTCCAGCTCTGCCATTTTATTTTAAGGCCGTATTCCTCCGCTTTTTCCTTGTAGTTGTTGGCCCCGTCATTGACGAAGAGGGCATTTATGCGGCGGGGATCATCGGGATTGCCGACCCCCTGGCGGCATTTGGCGATGTAGAGGTCCAGGTCGTGGTCGTTGTCAAAATCCGTCCAGACGGAGCCATAATTCCCGGAATTGTCAGAAGGGGGAATGGTCTTCATGTCAATCCAGTCATCGGCGCTGAAAAAGCCGCCGGTGCCGTTGTTGCCCCAGATGCGGCTTTCGCCGTCGTCGTGGCAGGAGAACACGTCCAGATAGCCGTCGTTGTTGATGTCGGCAAAGTTGGCACCCTGCACGAAGATGCTGGTGCCCGGCAGGTTGTATATGTAGAAAGATGCGCCGGCATTTTCATTGAAAAGCACCCGCGGCCCGTCGTAAACGCCACCGGTGTAGAGGTCGTTCAGGCCATCGTTATTGGCGTCGCCTGCGGCAATGGCCCAGGGAGCCGGCAGGCTCATGCCGTAGTTGGTGCTGGTAAAACCTCCACCGGCATTTTGATAGCTTACCAACAATTCAATTCCGTCGTGCATTCGCACAATGTCGTCAAGGCCGTCGCCATTCATGTCGGCCACAGCTACAGCGATGCCGGTATAGGTAGTATCCAGGTCCAGCAAGGTAACCGTTTGATTGGTGAAAGTGGTTTGGGCGACAGCCCGAAGAGAGAGAAAAATTGCGATAGAGAAAAGGGCACTCCTGTACATCCGTTGGGTTTTTGTTTGAGAAGATGGCCCTAAAGGTAACCCGCACGAGAAAAGGAAGGGGAACAAATAACGTCAATGGTTAAACACATGTCAAAAAAAACCGCCGGCAACAAACAACTGCCGGCGGTTCCTCAATAGGGTCTTACCTGATTTACAGGTGCAATTTTTCCTTTTTGGCCAGCAGGGTCTCCTCCGATTCTTCGTGCTCAGGATCCGGCACACAGCAGTCAACCGGACAAACGGCCGCACACTGCGGCTCTTCGTGGAAGCCCTTGCATTCCGTGCATTTGTCGGGTACGATGTAGTAATAATCTTCGGAAATGGGTTCGTGACGCTCATCGGCGTCGGTGGTTTCTCCATTCATGAGGGTAAATGTACCGGATACTGAAGTGCCATCGGCAATGGCCCACTCAACCCCACCTTCGTAAATGGCATTGTTGGGGCATTCGGGTTCACAAGCGCCACAGTTGATGCACTCATCGGTAATCATGATAGCCATAATCAATCAGTGTTTTGGTGGGGGCCGCCGGTTGTGCCGGCAGGGCTTTCCCGAAGTTTGCAGTTTTGTGTTCAACAGCGGCAAATTTAACCGCACAGTCAGGAATACAAAAAATTTCGCAGGGTGATAAAGGTTTGGGGGTTAGACCTCATGAGGTTTCGGAAACCTCATGAGGTCTCCATCGGCAGAATCGAGGCCGCAACCGAAAGTTGCAAGCTCACACTGTCTCACAGTCACTCCGTGCCAGGTTGCACCTCACTCCCCCACCACCTTCCCCGCCGCCAAAATCCGCCCTTCCGACCGCAGGTTCCAGAAATACAGCCCCGGGGGCAGCCCGCCGGTGAACAGGTGGTAACGGGACTTGCCGGGCTGTAGCCTTACCGCTCCCACCTGCCGCCCCACCGCATCAAAGACCGACCAGGTGGCCGGGCGGCTGAGCGGCTCATCAAAACGCAGCCAGACCTCCTCCCGGGCAGGGTTGGGGTACAGGCGCACCGAGCCGCCTGTAATGAGAGGCTCCGTGGCTGTGAGCAAAGTGTCCACACTGACCCAGTGGCAGGCCGTGTCGCTGTCGTACTCGTTGCTGACGCTTAGGCAGACGTAGTACTCCCCCGGCGCTGCATAGCTGTGGATGGGGTTGCGCTCCGCACTGCCGCTGCCATCGCCGAAGTCCCACAGCCATTCTTCCGGACGGTAATAGGAGTTATCCGAAAAGGTGACTTCCAACTCCCCGGCGTACCAGGTGAAACCCGCCAGCGGGTGGTTGTCCAGCCCCAGTGTGTCGCAGGGGCTGCCATCCAATGGTCCCAGCCGGTAGTTGGGAAAGTTGGGGATGGATTTGTCGTTGAGGTTGGGTAGGGTTAGTGAATGTTGAGTAACATTTGATGCAATCCCAAAAAGATTAGGGGTTTGAATAACATGCATTACAGAATCCGACACACTTGAGGCAATGTATATTTTACCATCAGGCCCCAATTGAGGTGTGCCAAAAGTTGAAGGAGAGACATACCCCACATACCCATCAAATTCTGCGACGGTTGTTTTCGTTGATTCAATATCAGCTGCCCACAAATCGAATTGATGCATAGTTTTTCTTGTAATAATGTAGAGATACCTTGAATCAGGCGAAATGCTTGCTCCTCCCAAAAGAAAAATCGAATCATCCATGGTGAAATGCTCCAGATGCTGCAACTCACCCGTGCAGCGGTCGAAGTCGTAAATGTCTATGGCGTTGCGGGGGTTGAAGCGGATTTCGTGGCTGACGT
>JALWSS010000177.1 GCA_026993525.1 Saprospiraceae bacterium | reverse complement strand
TTCATACGGAAAGGTTTCCGTTCCGTGCTTTTTAATGGACTCAACCACTTCGTCTGATAAAATGACCTTCTTCCTCATTTCAAAATTCGTTTTTCAGTTTTTCAGTTCTTCAGTTCCTCGATTCCTCGATTCCTCGATTCCTCGATTCTTCAGTTCCTCAACACTTCCCCATACTTGCTCGCATTGTCCGCGAAGGTGGTAACAACCACCCCGTGGTCCAGTTGCGAAGCGACCTTGATAGCTCCGACCAGGTTGGCGGCAGAGGAGGGACTGATGAGCAAGCCTTCTTTTTTTGCTACCAGCCGGATCATTTCATAGGCCTCGATGGTGTCGATTTCGATAATGCGGTCTGCCAGGCCGTTGTCGTAAATTTTTGGGACAGTGGCCGTTTCCAGGTGTTTCCATCCTTCCAGGCCGTGCATGGGGTTGTCAGGTTGAAGCCCGATGATCTCGAGATCGGGGTTGCGGTTCCGGAGACCACGACCTGTGCCGGTCAGCGTGCCGGTAGTGCCGAGGCCGGCCACCAGGTGGGTCACCGTGCCGCGGGTCTGTTGCCAGATTTCCGGGGCGGTGGTTTCGTAATGGGCCTTCCAGTTGTCGTCGTTGCTGTATTGATCGGCGTAGAAATAGCGGTCGGGTTGTTCACGGAAAAGTTCCTGCGCTTTTTCCTGTGCGCCGTCCGTTCCGTCAAATTTGGAAGTGTAGATAATTTGTGCACCGAAAAAGCGAAGGATTCGCTTGCGTTCCTCCGATGCGTTCTCCGGCAGGCACAGTGTGACCGGGATACCAAGGGCGGCCCCGATGGCGGCATAGGCTATTCCGGTATTGCCACTGGTGGCATCCAGCAAGTTGCGCCCTTGAAGTTGCCCGGAGAGCAGGGCATTTTTGATGATGTTGAACGCAGGCCTTGCCTTTACACTCTCACCGAGTTGCTGCCATTCCAATTTGGCGAAGAGCCGCACCCCGGGTTTGAGGAACACCCGATTGATTTCGAACAGTGGCGTTCGGCCAATGAACTGCCCCACCTGCCAGAGTCTATGTTCTTTCTGATTGCGCCCTAAAGTTTCGATGCCTGCTGTCATGGGTACCAGGTTTGGAGTTGAGATCAATAGTTTCTGAAAACAAAAAAGCCTTTCCGACGTGGAAAGGCTTTTTTGCATACGAGTAGTCCAGGTCAAATAACACTACGTCGCCATTGTGCCCTTCCACAGTGGAAGCGTGCAACAACAACAACATGCATTATTTGAAAAGAATGGTTTCATATCATTTCGTAAAACGGGACCTCCGTCATGAAAAGTTCAAAACTTATGCCACAAAAGTACAAAGTGAACCCGTAACATCGCTCGCAGAGGGATAGGTTTTTTATTTGGTTTTTGAGGTTTTTGTCCCGAGTCAAGCTCGGGATTGAGGTTTTTGGGCCCCGTCAGGCGCTGACTTTCGGTCAGCTCCTGAATTTTTTTTGAGGTTTTTGTCCCGGGGCAAGCTCGGGATTGGGGTTTTTGAGGTTTTTAGGCTGTTGGCGTTGGGTACCCATGCGAGTTCTTTGAGCACGAACCCCGATTCGGGATTAACACAACCCAACAATGCAATTCACGCCACCCACTGATCCCAGGCGAAGCCCAGGGGCCTACTGCCTACTGCCTACTGCCTACTGCCTACTGAACACTGCCTACTGAACACTGCCTACTGCCTACTGAACACTGCCTACTGAACACCCAGTACCATGCTCTCGCGAAAGAATTGTTGAATTGGAGCTTTACACATTCTATGAAATCGCAATGGATAAATCCCACTTGGTAAACCATTTAGGGTAAATTTTGGAATGTGGAGAAAAAACACCCTTCATGTCTTGGAAATAAATGTCAACGGATGCTACCTTTACAGCTCCCTTGGCGGGATTTTTGAATTTGGAGGATGGATTCCGGAAGGTCAAAGTGCAAAGATGAGGACGTGCAGAATGTGACCTGAACATGATTACCCGAAAGGGGTAAAATTGGTATCTGGAAGTTTTTTATTTGAATTGCAGACGATGTGTGAAACATTCTGAGTGAAAGGGAGTTAGACATTACCGACGAATCAAATGTTTGCAATTCAAATATTTTGAGCGAAAATCTGTGAATTTATCTTGCGCAAAGTTGTGCCGTTTGTCAAATTTCTATAACTTGCGCAGGATTTTGACAAGCTATAAAACGACGTTTAGTCCCTGAACAGTTTGAATCTCATGAAAATGGCGAAACTTACACACTTCTCTTCCGAAGGCTGTTTCTACGCCTTTGCATTCCAAAACAAAAGGAGGTCGCGCCGTTAGTCACACATTAGTATATATGTGTCCGGCAGTTTCGTCTTTTCTATTCTAAAACCGATTACACTACCAAAGTTCAAGGGCATTGACTTTTCGTCATCGCCGCGGTATTTACCAGCCTTTGTAAGTTTCGGCTGTGGAAGTATCCTGGATGGCGAAGGTCTGAAACGTTTACTGATCGTTCAGGGATCGGTAAAATGAACTAAAACTTTTGATTTTTGACAAGTTGTAGTCCATGACAGAACTCTACGACCCTACTTGTAAAATTTTCGGCAGTGATGCTTCCGGGAGGCCAATGCGCTTCCACCGGGAGATTTGTCGCGTCCGGAAGTTGGACTCCTTGTCGGTATCTTTTGACTCCACCTGTTTTCCTTTCGAGGCAGGCCGAAACATAAATCCTTTGTTCATCTTGAAAACCAAAGCGTTCTAAAGCAACTAATGCAAATTGTAATCTTATGAAAAAGACGAATTTTACTTCGAAGCTTCTCACGGTTCTGGCTAAGAAGGTTGTCTTGTTGCCTCTGGCCATTGGCCTGATCGGCACAGTCACAGCCCTGACCGTAAATTGGGAGCAACTCGGGTTCTCATCCCCGGCCAATGAGGCGTTGGCCAACATTTTTGATGAGCCTGTGATTCAGGAAGAAACTGCCACCGACTGGAGCCAGGGTGCCCAGCCGGAAGAGCTTGCTGGCTTCCTCCCCGTTTCAATCACTGCGATTGAAGTTTGTATCAACGGGGCAGATACCACAATGACTATTGATGTCGATGGCTTGCCTACGGGCACCACTCCCGGTGTGAATGATGATTATTACATCATCGTGAATGTACCGGTTGTGGGTGGAAGTCAGGACTTGCAATCAATGACCAGTACCACAGCAGGCCCAACTGGCCAGTTTACCATTGATGTTGATGCCGAAACTCCAAATGGCGCTATGATCAGTGGAAATCTGATGCTGGTTCAGGTGGTGCAAGACCCCGATGATTCAGATGGGGCAATGGGACCATGTCCCTGCGTTTTGGCTATTGACAACAGCCTCCATGCCTTCACAGCAGGCGATGTTACTCCGCCGACGGCTGTTTGTCCGGCCGCTATTGCGGATGTAGCCTTGGATGCTTCAGGTAATGGCACGCTTCCCGCCAATATCGGTGATGGAAGTTCAACCGACAACTGTCCGGGAACTGTCACTGAGACTAGCCCTTCACAGAGCTATACTTGTGCCGATCTTGGAGTTCAGACAGTTGTTCTCACTGCAACTGACCTGGCGGGTAATACCAATACTGTCACTTGCAGCTTTAATGTTGTTGACAACCTGGCACCTACCGCTACGTGTCCAGCAACCATCGCAGATGTTGCACTGGATGGTAGTGGTAACGGTACGCTACCTGCCAACATTGGAAACGGAAGTTCTACTGACAACTGTGGGCCTGTTACGGAAACCAGTCCGTCACAGAGCTATACCTGTGCTGACCTTGGTACTCAGACCGTGGTACTTACTGCTACGGATCCTTCATTGAACTCAAGTACTGTTACATGTAGCTTCAATGTTGTGGATAACATTGCTCCAACTGCAAATTGTCCTGCAAATGTTACAGTTTCCAACGATCCTGGCATGTGCAGTGCAGTGGTCACATTTACAGTTCCTGCACCCACAGACAACTGCTCTGCTACTTCTGCTGCTTCTCCTGCCAGTGGCAGTACTTTCAATGTAGGTACTTCTACTGTTACAGTTACTGCTACTGACGGATCAGGTAACACAGGAACTTGCACTTTTACAGTAACCGTGAATGACACAGAGAATCCTTCAATTAGCTGTGCCTCTCCCGGTAATATCACAGTTAGCAATGATGCTGGGATGTGTAGTGCTGTAGTAACCTACACAGCTCCCACAGGCACAGATAACTGTCCTGGTGCTACTACAGCAAAGACAGCAGGTCTTGGAAGCGGTTCTACCTTCCCGGTAGGAACAACCACTGAGACTTATACGGTAACAGATGCTGCCGGTAACACAGCCAGTTGTAGTTTCACGGTTACCGTGAATGATACTGAGAATCCAACGATCAGTTGTCCTGCCAATATTACTCAAGGCAATGATGCTGGGATGTGTAGTGCTGTAGTAACCTACACAGCTCCCACAGGCACAGATAACTGTCCTGGTGCTACTACAGCAAAGACAGCAGGTCTTGGAAGCGGTTCTACCTTCCCGATAGGTACAACCACTGAGACTTATACGGTAACAGATGCTGCCGGTAACACAGCCAGTTGTAGTTTCACGGTTACCGTGAACGATACGGAGGCACCATCTCCGGGTTGTCCGGCTGCTATTACCCAGGGCAATGATCCTGGCGATTGTAGTGCCGTGGTAACTTTCACTGCATCTCCTACAGACAACTGCCCGGGTGTGACTTACACTGCTTCACCTGCAAGTGGAAGTACCTTTGCTGTCGGTACCAGTTCAGTAACTGTCACTGCTACCGATGCCGCTGGTAACACCAGCATGTGTTCATTCAATGTAACTGTTAATGACATTGAGACTCCTTCAGCCTCCTGTCCTGGCAACTTGACAGTAAACAATGATGCTGGCATGTGCAGTGCTGTTGTAACCTTCTCCATTGCAGCATCAGACAACTGCCCGGGTGTGACTACTTCAGCATCACCTGCCAGTGGTACCGCATTCCCGGTTGGTACTACTATTGTAACAGGTACAGCAACGGATGGCGCCGGTAATATGAGTACATGTACTTTTAACATTACTGTCAACGACAATGAGAATCCGACGATTACTTGTCCAGCTAATGTGACACAATCGGTGAATGCTGCTATGTGCTCAGCAAATGTTACTGTCGGAGCTCCTACAGTAACAGACAACTGCTCTGCAACCGCTACCAACGATTACAACAACGGAGCAGACGCTTCTGATAATTATCCACTGGGTACTACCACGGTAACCTGGACAGCTACCGATGGCGCCGGAAATACTGCCACTTGTACTCATACTGTCACCGTCACGACCGATCTTGCTGCCGATGCAGGTATGGATACCGAAGTATGTGATGGTTCCAGCACTGCAATCGGCGGTGCACCAACCGCTTCTGGTGGTGGTGGAGGTCCTTACAGCTATCTGTGGGACAATGCAGGTACGCTTGACGATGCCACACTGGCCAATCCGACAGCTACTCCCACTGCTACCACTACATACACTGTAACAGTGACTGACAACTTCGGTTGTACAGCCACTGACCAGGTTACGGTAACCGTAAATCCGAACCCAACGGCCTCCATCAGTGGTGTAACTCCAATGTGTTCAGGAGTGACCCTGACATTTGATGGCAATCCGACGGGTGGAACTCCGGGTTACACTCACAGCTGGTCAAGTTCTGCCCCGGCTGTTGCCACTGTTTCAGACAATGGCGATGGTACGGCTGATGTATCAGCAGTAGCAGGGGGTACAACTACCATCACCTATACTGTAACCGACAGCAAAGGCTGCACGGGAACGGCTACATTTACGCTTAACGTACCGATGTCTTGTGATCCTGAGTTTGCAATCCACGACCCGTGTGAGTGTATTGACGACGCCGATGTAAATGGCGACAACGGTACATTCCGTGAAGTAGTGGTTGTGACAGGTCCTGGTGGTGCGGCGTTGCCACCAGGTCAGACATGGACAGTTGACATGGTTAATGGTCTTCATCAACCAGACCTGACCAACAATGCAGGTCCTAATCCAGCCATGGTGACAGTGGGTCAAACTTTGATCTACTGTAATGTGCCTGGTGGCTGCGACCTTGATGGTGACCCCGAAATAGAAGTGCCTCAGGGTGGCTATTACCTCTACGGAGAGCACGTTGACAATCAAGGCTACTCTGTAAATGTTGAAGGTCCCGCAGCAGTTGGTACGCCAACCAACGTATTCCTGCATCAGGATAACCTCTGCTTCTATCCGGAGCCACAGATTCTTGGTATTCAGGACCTCTGCGAAAATGCAGCTCCCATTACCCTGACGGGTGCCGTAAGTACAACCGGTACCGGCACCTTCAATGGCAATGCATTCTACCTCGGCCCGGGATATGCCTACAACGCTGCTCCTGGTTTGACCGACAACGGCAATGGAACCGCCACCTTTGATCCGGGTGCTGCAGGTCCTGGTTGCCACACCATTTCTTACACCTTTACAGATAACGCAAGTGCCGGTACTGCCGAGCCAGGTTGTGTATCTGTAATCGAGGCCCAATTGTTCGTTTATCCTTACGACAATCCAACCTTCTCAGTTACTGCACCAAACTGCCCGGGTGATGTGAAAGTACTGTCACTTGCCAATCCATTGGCTGCCTGGCCTACCATGTGTAGTGGTACCGCTCCTTCCAACGGAGAGCGCGTGCGCTGGTACGGTGGTGACGGTGTAAATGTAACTGTAGCCGATAACGGCGGTGCAGGCAGCGCTGATGCTACCGGTACACTGACCATTTCTGCTACCGCAGTTCCCGGCACCTATACCGTATGTGCTGAGGCCGGTGTTGATCCCTGTAAGAGTACTTACTGCTTCGACGTAGTGGTCAGCCCGAACTACACTGCTGCCAATGCAGACCTGATCCCGAACACGACAATATGTCTGTCTCCCAATGAGGTGTTTGATTTCTACACCTTGCTGGCCAGCGGTTCTTCCCTGGGTGGAACCTTTACCGCTGTGACTGGTGGCGCAGTAACTGGAACCATTCTTCCCAATGGTTTTGTTTACGGAAGTGGTGACGGCACTTTGACTGTGACCTACACCCTCACCAACTGTGATGGTAGCACTGCTTCTGACAATGTAACATTGACCATTGACGAAATGCCTGACGGTGCATTCTCCCTGCCAACTTCTGTTTGTCAGGATGCACCCAATGCCGCTGCTGTTATTACAGGTGTGCCAGCTGGGGCTACTGTTGGTTTCACCAGCAACCCTGCCGGTTTCATTGTAAACGCCACTACGGGTGAGTTCGACGCTTCCGCCGGCCCGGTAGCTGGTGAGTCGGTCAATGTGGACGTTACAATGACCGTCAGCAATGGCGTTTGTCCTAATCACACTTTCGATCAATATGTAGTGGTGAATGCTTCAGGTGATCCTGCTTTCACCCTTCAAAATACCATTTGTCAGAGCGATATGGCGCTTTCACTGAGCCTGACCAATGCCAACAACGATGGTGGCCAGCCGCTCCTGGCTGACAACATCACCTGGACGGGCACCGGTGTAACTGACAATGGAATTACCGGCACATTTGATCCTTCCGGCCTGACACCTGGCGATTACACGATTTGTGTGACCGTAGGTTCTCCTGCCTGTGAAGAGACCCAGTGCCACGATATTGAAGTTCAGAAAGATTACACTGCTGCCGAAGTTGCATTGACAGCTGATTTCAGCCTGTGCATGCAGCCCGGTGAAGTGATCTCTTTCTCTGACCTTCTTGCAGCTACTGCCCTACCGGGCGGGCAGTTCACTGTGACTGACCTCGGCGGTCTTGGCATTGCCAATGCCAACAACTGGCAGTACCTCGGCGGCAGTTGTGGTTCCATCACCGTTACTTACAGCTTCGCAAACGACTGTAATCCGAACAGTGATGCCGTAACGATCGCAATCGAGGAGCGTCCGGATATCGGAGGCATCAGCAATGTAGGCCCACTTTGTGCCACTGACGCTGCGGTGAACATGGATTATACTGGTACACCAAGTGTGTGTGGTACTACATTCGGCACCTTCTTCGGTCCTGGTGTTACGGATAATGGAGATGGTGCTACTGCCTCCTTCAATCCAGCTACTGCTGGTGAGGGTACCCATACAATTCTTTACACATTGTTCCCACCGAGTGGCATTTGTTCTCCGGTAGTTGCTTCCACTACGGTTCAAGTTCGTGCTTCCAGCGATCCTACCTTCACCCTTCCGGATGAAGTGTGTATTGCCGACGGGCCGTGGACGTTGACGCTGGACAATCCGGATGCATCAGTCAATGCGGGTAGTCCTGATGGAGAGTCAGAGGTGGTTTGGTACGGTGCACTTGGAACAGTGGATGTTACCGACAACACCGGTAACGACCCAACAGGTTCCTTCCACCCAAGCCAGCCTGGCACTTACACCATCTGTGTAACCACCGGTGATCCCGATTGCGCACAGACCTACTGCCAGGATATCATCGTGCACGAAGATGCAGTCATCCCGACAACCTGTTACACAGGTACCGTTGGTGTAGAACTGCCTTGTGCAGCTGATAATACCGGAACTACCCATACTTACAATGTAGGTAGCACTACCATCAACTCAACATACAACATCCACACATTTGACCTTGAAGGCCTCCTTTGCCCGGGTACGACTACCGGCGGCACCTGGAGCTTCAACGTCGCAAATGCCAATGGTGCCATCCTCGGTACCAACCTGTACTACACCGCTCCTGGTTGCTACATGGTTGAGTATACCGTTGATAAGCCCGGTACCAGCTGTGATGCCACCCAGGTATTCGTGGTACGTATTGGTGAAGATCCGCAACCAGGTCTTGACATTCCTGAGGAATGGTGCTGGGATGGAGGCGACGGTGATCCCGTGGTAACGTTTAACGTAACCGACTACATTACCAGTCCTACCTACTTGGGTACGGTTACCCGCAGCTACTCCTCGAGCAATCCGGCTGCGGCCACTGTCGATCCGGCTACAGGCGTGGTCACGGCCACAGGCTGGGGTCAGTCAACCATCTGCATGATAGAAGTTCTTGAAACCGCTGCATGTGGTGGATTCAATGCTTCTACCTGTACCAATACTATTTGTCAGGTGATCAATGTTCAGGACAACGTGAATCCTGACGCTGAATGTAAAGACATCGTTGTTGACCTGGATGCAGCCGGCAATGCTACCATTACTACTGCAGACATCAACAACAGTAGCTCTGACAACTGCGATCAGACCCTGACGATGTCTCTCAACAACACAGCATTCACTTGTGCCGACCTCGGTTACAACATGGTGATCCTCACCGTGACCGATGACAACAGCAACAGTGATCAGTGCATGGCTCAGGTACTGGTGCGTGATGTTACCGCTCCAACATTGGTTTGCCCAACATCAGTCCGGGTTGAGCTTAGTGCCGATGGCAAGCACGTATTGGCAGTTGCTGACTACCAGGCTGCAACCGGTCTCGATGTAGTTGGTCCTGACCTGAGTGCAACTGATGCCTGCGGTCCGATTTCATGGGCGTTCGATCCTTCAATCGTTTATTGCGAAGATGCCGAAACGACTGTCAACGTTGTGATCACCGCCAGCGACGGAAGTGGCAATA
This sequence comes from Saprospiraceae bacterium, assembly GCA_026993525.1. GTDB lineage: Bacteria > Bacteroidota > Bacteroidia > Chitinophagales > Saprospiraceae > UBA6168. The sequence continues at coordinate 32,763 of JALWSS010000177.1, read as the reverse complement.
CTTCGACCTGTACCGTAGGTACTTTGGTTGACGATGTGACGCCACCGCCATCAGCTGGAATGTGCCATGACATCACCATCGAGTTTGACCACGATGGCAATGCGTCCATCATGCCTGATGACGTCAGCAACTTCGTTGACGATGAATGTGGTCAGGTTACCTTGATCAGTGTTTCTCCAAACAGTTGGTCTGGATGTGTATCTGTTGGCACCCATGCAGTAACGGTAACCTATGACGATGGCAATGGCAATACCAGCACTTGTGGTGCTCAGGTGACCATCGAGGACAACCTGAACCCCGACTTGGAGTGTAAGTCAGTTGCTGTCAAGACCCTTGATCCAACAAGTGGATGTGTTACATTTGATACTTCTGGATTGATCGTAAATCTCTACGACAACTGTGGTATACAACGTGTCGACTTCCAGGACATGATGACTGGTGCTCTGAGTACCACCACTACGTTCTGCTGTGCAGATCTCGGATTGAATTCAGTGATCATCAAAGCAACTGATAACAACAACAACTTCTCATACTGTACAGTAACGATAGATGTTCAGGATGTAACTGCTCCAACACTTACTTGTCCTGCAAATGCTTCTGTTTCGTTGAATCCTGCCGGAACGCATGTATTTACCAATGCTGACTTTGGACTCGATGGAGCTGACGTATTTGACAACTGTACCTCGGATGCTGATCTGTTGAGCAGTTCTACATTCTCTCCGGATATTGCTTACTGTGAAGATGCCGAGACAACTGTCAATGTTGTCATCACAATTACTGACAATGAGGGCAACAGTACCAGCTGTACCGTTCCGACCTTCGTTGATGATGTTGATCCAGCTGCATCTATTTGCCACAACCTCACCATCAGCCTCGATGCCAGCGGTAATGCTTCCATCATTCCGGAAGATATCGCCAGCCCTGTGGATGACAATTGTGGACTGATCACACTGGTAAGTGCTGTGCCCAACACATTTAATTGTACCAATGTAGGTGCAAACACCGTGGTACTTACTTACACTGACAACAACGGTAACAATCAGACTTGCAACTCTACCGTAACCGTCGTTGATGATATCGCTCCTGTTATCCATTGTATCTCAGTTTACACACTGCAATTGGATGGTACAGGCAACGGTACATTGACGGTTGGTAACGTTACAGATGCCGCCAGCACGGATGCATGTGGTATAGCCAGTGAAGTACTGTCACAGACAGCATTTAACTGCACCCACATTGGTCTGAATGCTGTTCAGCTTACCGTAACGGATGTGAACGGCAACGTATCCACCTGCGATGTGGTTATCGAAGTAGTTGACCAGATTGCTCCAACCCTGACCTGCCCGACCAGCGCAACTGTGAACTTGAGCGCTGATGGCACCCATGTTCTAGCTGTAGCTGATTATCAGGCTGCTACCGGTTTGTCAGTAGTTGGCTCAGATCTGGGAGCAACGGATAACTGCGACGCAGATCCACACATTGCTTTCGATCCTGCAATCATGTATTGCGAAGATGCAGAAACTACTGTTAACGTAGTGGTTACGGCAACTGATGATGAAGGCAATACCAGCACTTGTACCATTGCTACTTTTGTTGATGACGTGACTCCTCCACCATCAGCCGGAATGTGTCACGACATTACCATCGAGTTTGATTACCTCGGCAATGCTTCCATCATGCCTGATGACGTCAGCAATTTTGTTGACGATGAGTGTGGCCAGGTCACCTTGATCAGTGTTAGTCCCAATACATGGTCCGGTTGTGTTGCTGTTGGAACACATTCAGTTACTGTGACCTATGATGATGGCAATGGCAACCTCAGCACTTGCGGTGCTATTGTAACCATTGAGGACAATCTCAAGCCTGACCTCGAGTGCAAGGCTTCTGCCAATGTGATCCTTGACGCTACTACCGGTTGTACAACCATTGATACTTCAGGATTGATCCTGTCACTTTATGACAACTGTGGTATCGAGCGCGTTGACTTCCAGGATATGATGACCGGTGCATTGAGTCAAACTGTTCAGTTCTGCTGCGATGACCTCGGGTTGAACTCCGTAACCATCAAGGCCAAGGACAACAACAACAACATCTCATACTGCACCGTGGTCATCAACGTAATAGATGACACTGCTCCGGTTATTGATTGTACTCCGGTGCAACGCACCAAGCCAGCTGATGCAGGTGTTTGTTCATTCACCATGCCAGGCACAGGATTTGACATTCAGGTTACCCAGCCGGACAACTGTCCTCCGGTAACCATTACCCACAACTATCCGACTGCTCCTTCGACCAGCACTTTGGCTGGTGCCACCTTCCCGGTTGGTATCACCATCGTTGACTGGGTAGTTGTTGACAACTCCGGAAACGAGTCCTTCTGTTCTGTTGAGATCGTCATCACCGATGATGAGGCTCCAACGAACACAACTTGTCCTTCCAACATCACTGCTTCTACTTCTGCAACCTCCTGTGGTGCTGTAGTTAGCTACGCCGTGCCAACCTTCGCTGACAACTGCGATGGCACCGGCCTGCTGGGTACACTCACCAACGGTTATGCTCCAGGTACTGAGTTCCCATTGGGTACTACTACTGTAACCTGGCAGTACACTGACCTTGCCGGTAACGGACCTGCCACTTGTACCTTCACCGTGACGGTGAATGACGATGTGAATCCGGTGGCAATGTGTCAGAACAACTACACGGTAGCTCTTGACGAAGACGGCAACTTTGAAATCCTCGTGGCTGACATCAATGTGGCCAGCTGGGATAACTGCGGTCAACTCGTACGCAAAGAGATCAGCCGTGACGGTGTAACCTTCGGTGGTTCCGTATTCGTTGATTGCAACGATGCCGGAAATTCCGTAACCGTTACCCTCGAGGTTGAAGACCAGAGTGGAAATAAAGATCAGTGTGTAACTATTGTTCAGGTATTCGACGATCAGGTTCCTGACATCGAGTGCCCGGGCAACTTCACCGTGCTGAACGATGCCGGTCAGTGCAGCGCCGTTGTGAATTACGACGACCCATCTGTTACTGACAACTGTTCTTACACTGTTACACAGACTGATGGCACAGGTCTGACCAGCGGTTCAGCCTTCCCGGTTGGTACCACTGTTCAGAGTTACCAGGTAGTTGATGCTTCCGGCAACAGCGAGTCTTGCTCATTCAACATCACCGTGCTCGACGAAGAGCCTCCGACTGTTGACTGTGCACCGCTGGTGCGTACCAAGCCTAACGACGCTGGTCTTTGCAGCTTCACCATGCCTGGTACCGGTTTCGATGCCACTGCATCTGACAACTGCCCGAACTGGACCTTTACACACGACTACGGACCTGCAGTGAGCAACACTACTTTGGCCGGTTCTACCTTCCCGGTAGGCATCACCGAGGTGGTTTGGACTGCAACCGATGCTGCCGGTAACCACACCAGTTGCACCGTGACCATCGTAATCAACGACACTGAAGCACCCACCAACACCTCCTGCCCGGCCAACATTGCCCAGGGTACGGATGCTGATGCCTGTGGTGCCGATGTGACTTACGCACTGCCAACCTTTGCTGACAACTGCGACGGTACGGGTCTCTTCGGAACCCTGACCAGCGGCTATGCTTCAGGTACGCAATTCCCGATCGGTACCACTACCGTGACCTGGCAATACACCGACCTGGCCGGCAACGGTACTGCAACCTGCACCTTCACAGTGACCATCACTGATGACGATGCACCTACTGCCCAGTGCCAGTTGCCATTCTCAGTTGCTCTTGATGGTGACGGTTTGTACGAAGTACTTGCTTCCGATGTTGACCTCAACAGCATAGACAACTGCGATGTGACTGCAACATCCATCAGCCGTGACGGTGCGACCTTCGGTGGGTCTGTATTCGTTGACTGCAACGACATAGGAGGTACCGGATTCGGTAACGTTACAGTTACCCTGCAAGTTGCTGATGCAGCAGGTAACACTTCACAGTGCACTACTATTGTAACGGTATTTGACCTGCAAGTACCTGACATCGAGTGTCCTGGCAACTTCACTGTACTGACCGACCAGGGTGCGTGCTCAGCCGTTGTGACTTACAACGCCCCATCTGTTACTGACAACTGTTCAACCACTGTTGTTCAGACAGACGGAACCGGTTTGACCTCTGGTTCAAGCTTCCCAGTTGGTACAACGGTACAGTCATACATGGTTACGGATGTAGCCGGCAACACCGAAAGCTGTTCATTCGAGATCACGGTTATCGAAGAGGAATCTCCGGTAATTGACTGTGGTCCGACTGTACGCACGGTATCTGCTGATTCTGCACTGTGCAGCTTCACAATGCCTGGCGCCGGATTCGATCCGACCGCTACTGACAACTGTCCTGGTGTTGTGATCACGCACAACTACGCCAGCGCCGTTGATCCTCACACACTGGCTGGTTCTACCTTCCCGGTAGGTTCCACGCTGGTTACCTGGATTGCTCAGGATGCCTCCGGCAATACTTCTGACATCTGTGGTATCGAGATCATCGTGGTTGACGATCAGAACCCAACCATCTCTTGCGGTGCTGATCAGAGCGTATCAACTGATGCCGGTGAGTGCAGTTACAAAGTGAACAATACTGCCTGGGATCCGGCATACACAGACAACTGTCCGGACGCTGTATTGTCTCACGACTATGCAATGGCTCCGAACAGCAACACGCTCAACGGTGCTACCTTCCCGGTTGGTACCACTACTGTGACCTTCGTTGTAACGGATGCCAGTGGCAACACTGCAACTTGCTCGATGGATGTCACCGTTACCGATAACGAAGCTCCTGTTTATGTGAACTGCCCGGTTACCATGGTTATGATCGGCAACGATCCTGACGAGTGCAGTGGCAAACTGAACTGGAGCATCCCGGTTGCTGAAGACAACTGTGGAATTGCAACCAACGAACAGACCGGCGGTCTGCCAAGTGGTTCTGTAGTGCCGGTAGGTACTGCCTCCACCGTTACTTACACAGCTACCGACGTTCACGGTAACACAGCTACCTGCTCATTTGACATCATGGTGGTTGATACGCAGGATCCGGAATTCGACGCCGACATTGTAATGCCTGGTGATATTACAGTTGAGTGCGACGCAGTTCCTGCTGCCTTCGTTCTGACCAACGATGATGTACACGATAACTGTACTGCTCCTGCTGACCTGGTGATCGTATTCACTGAGACCAGCACACAGGATGCAGATGTGAATGTTTGTGGTCACTACAACTACACCATTACACGTACCTGGGAGATCACTGACGAGGCTGGTAACACCACCACCCACGTTCAGATCATCACCGTTCAGGACACCCAGGCACCGGTACCGTCTTGCACCGATCAGACGCTGACGCTTGACCTCTATGGCAACGCCACGCTCGATCCGGTTGTAGCTGCCGCTGGTACAACTGACAACTGCGCACCATTCAGCGCATTGACCATCACTGCCAGCCAGACTGCATTTGATTGCGACGACCTTGGTACCACGCAGGTGACCATTACGATTACTGACCCATGTGGCAACACCGCTACCTGCACCATCACTGTGACGGTGGTAGAAGGTGACGCTCCATGTACTCCTGAATACGACGTTGATGGCTCTGATCCTTGTGTATGTCTGAACAATGCTACTGACCTGTCCAACGGTCAATTCAGCGAGCTGATTCAGATCCATGCACTTGCCGGTCAAACCTGGAGCGTAGTTTCTTCTACCGGCCTCTACATGGCAAGTAGCCCGGCTCCGCCGGCTGCTCCGGTACCGATAGCCAACGGAACGCTGCTCACTCCTGGTGACCAGGACGGTCTGGACAACGACGGCGACGGTAATGTTGACGAGGCTGATGAGATTCAGTACTACACCCTGGCTGCACGCCACGTTGACGCACAAGGTTTCATGGCTACGTTGGGCAACAATATTGGTGACCTGCTCGAGTACATGAACACCTGCTACTATCCGACTCCGTTGTTCACCAACCTCGACCAGGACTTCTGTCTGAGTACGCCTCCGTTCGAGCCTGAAGTTACTGACCAGTACGCTGGCAACGGCGCCTACAACTCAGTAGTCTTCACCGTGAACGGTGTGGTGACCAACACCATTGATCCTGGTGCACTCGGCATTGGTAACCACGTTGTTACTGCCACTGTTGACGCCGGAACTGCCCAGCCTTCACGCAAGGTCAATGGAGTTCCCATACCTGGCGATGCTACAGGCACCGATGGTCGCCTTGATCCGGGTTGTGAGCAGACGATTTCTACATTCATCAACGTAGTCACTACTCCTTCTCAGGTGACCTGCAACAACCTTGTTCAGGTTTCCATCGAGCAGGATTGCGAAAGCGAAGTGACACCTGATATGGTTCTTGAAGGTACTTACCCATGCTTCGATGATTACAGTGTTGTAATCAAAGATGCAGCTGGTGTACCGCTCGATCCACCGAATATAGTAACAGCTGCTCATGCTACACAGACCCTGACTGCCTACCTGGTACACCCGATTAGCGGTAACGTTTGTTGGGGTATGTTGCTCATCGAAGACAAACTGCCACCAGTGCTTACTTGTCCTGATGATGTAACCATCATGTGTACAGAAGATCCAGATGCGACTAACTACCTCGGTGAACTTCTTACCGGTGAGCCTGGTGTGGATGAATGCTCTAACTGGAGCCGCCAGTACACCGATGATTATACCCAGTATGACTGTGCCGATAATCCTGGTATCGCCGAAGTCATCGTACGTACTTTCGTCGTAAGTGATGAGTTTGGCAACCAGTCAACCTGTACGCACACCATCACGATGGTTCGTGGTGAAGCTGACCAGGTTGTATGGCCTTCCGATAAGGATTACAACTGTACCAGTGTACCGGGTAGTCTGGATCCGAATGTAACCGGCTGGCCTCAGATTGCTGGCTTCAACCTGACTACGACCGGAACCGGTATCTGTGGCCTGGGTGTAAGTTATGTTGACCAGACGGTTAACCTCTGCCCGGGTAGCTACAAGATCGTTCGTACCTGGACCATCTTCGACTGGTGTCCGGCTCAGGGTGGTGCTCCTACACAGACCTCTTATGTACAGTACATCAAGATTCTCGATCTGCCACCATCCATCAGCGTTACTTGCAACGATGTTGATCCGGCTACAGGATACTGCATCCTGAATGCTACCGAGCCTCCAATCGGTTCTCAACTCGAGTGCCGCACGTTCGGTCCGATTCCTTATGCCCAGATTGACGGCGTTTGCAACGACGTTGTTGAAGTGACTGTTGAGACACCTGCCGGTAATACCATCAACGGTGGTTACATCCCAGGTGACGGTCTGCCACTCGGTGGTCCTTACGAGATTGTTTACCGTGCTGAAGACGAGTGTGGCAACATCACTGAGTACACTTTGACAGTCATCGTACAGGATATCGTTGCTCCGACTGTGGTTTGTGACGAAATCACCGATGCCAACCTGTCAATTGACGGAATTGCCACCATCTTCGCTGAAACATTCGACGATGGAACCACTGACAACTGCTGTCTCGACCACTTCGAGGTTCGCCGTATGGAGGACAACTGCGATGATGGACACGACGACACCGTATTCGGTGAGAGCGTAGTATTCTGCTGCAACGACATTCCTGGCCCGCACACCGTCGTATTCCGTGCCTATGACTGCCACGGCAACTACAACGAATGCATGGTTCAGGTGAACGTTAGCGATAAGCTCAAGCCAGACCTTCTGTCTTGTCCTGCACCTCAGCGTGTACTCTGCGACTGGTATGCTGACAACCTGGAAACTCAATTGGCTGACCTCGCCGGCGATGCCGACGCTCAAAGCCAGCTGCTGGATCAGTACTTTGGTACTCCGACCTTCCAGGACAACTGCGACCTCGAGATCAACCGCACAATCAGTATCAATATTGATCAGTGCCTCGAAGGTACCATCACTCGCAGCTGGACTGCTGAAGACCCAAGTGGTAACGTTTCTAACCAGTGTACTCAGACCGTTTTCGTAGACCACGTATCTGACTGGGTTGTTGAATTCCCGGCCAACATCCTCGTAACCTGTGGTAATGAGGTTCCGGACTTCGGCGAGCCTGAGATCTTCTACGAAACCTGCGAACTGGTAGCTGTATCTTACGTTGACGAAGTATTCAACACCGTACCGGATGCATGCTACAAGATCCTGCGTACCTGGACAGTGATCAACTGGTGCGTAGTTGGTGACGACATTGATGAGGAAGTTGTAGAAGCTCCTGAAAATGCCCTCGGTCTGCCATTCCCGGCTTGTGACCTCGATGGTGACGGAGACTGTGACGACCGCACATTCCGTGACAGCTGGAATGCTACCAGCAAGCCAACTGCTGCCAACGCCACTGACATTACTGATCCTGACACTGATCTCGACAGCGATCCATGGGATGGTTTCATCACCTACCAGCAGACCATCAAGGTTATTGACGATGTTGATCCGGTATTCACCAACGGTTGTGATATCCCGAATGTCTGCATCGAAGACAATACCTGTGGTGCTACTGTTACCCTGCCGCAACCTGAGATCACTGAGTGTAGCTCTATCGTGACCTTGTCTGCCAGCGGTGACCTCGGCAACGGATTCGGACCATTCGTCAACGTTGCCCCGGGTACTTACAGCGTTACTTACAACGCCATTGACAACTGCAACAACCAGACAAATTGCGAAGCGACTGTAACGGTTGAAGATTGCAAGAAGCCGACTCCTTACTGCGTGAACGGTCTCGTGATTGACCTCATGAACACCGTTCCTGCAATGGTTGAGGTTTGGGCCAGTGACTTCGACGCCGGTAGCTTCGACAACTGCGATGACAACCTCGAATTGTCACTCTCTGCGGATGTCAACGACAAGAGCCGCACATACACCTGCGACGACCTTGGTCAACAGATTGTTCAGCTCTGGGTAACTGACGATGCCGGTAACCAGGATTACTGCGAGACCTTCATCATCATCCAGGCTAACATGGGTCAGTGTGACACCTCCGGCACTCCGATCATTGCCGGTGTCATCGAAACGGAAGGTGCAGAGCCTGTAGCTGATGTTGACGTTCAACTCAGTGGCAGCAACCAGTCCAGCATGATGACCACCAACGATGGTCAGTACGGCTTCGCCGTCACTCCTGGTGGTGACTACACAGTGACTCCGGTCAAGGATGTTGATCCGCTGAACGGTGTTACCACCTTCGACCTCGTATTGATTACCAAGCACATCCTCGGTGTACAAGAACTCGATTCACCGTACAAGATGATCGCTGCGGACGCCAACAAGTCCAACTCGATCACCACGTTCGACCTCGTTCAGTTGAGAAAACTGATCCTGTTCATTGACACTGAATTCCCAGCCAACACCAGTTGGAGATTCGTTGACAAGGCTTATGTCTTCCCGGATCCGACCGACCCATGGGTTGAGGAATTCCCGGAAGTTATCAACTTCAACAACGTAACTGCTGACGAACTCGATTCTGACTTCATCGCAGTGAAGATTGGTGACGTTAACGGTTCTGCCCAGCCGAACTTTGCAAGTGGTGCTGAAGACCGTACAGTGACAGGAAGCCTCGTATTCGACATTGACGATGTTGAAATTGAAAACGGCGAGTTGTACACCGTGAACTTCAAGGCGCACGACTTCAACGTCCTCGGTTACCAGTTCACTTTGAACTACGACCGCACTGCCCTTGAGTTTGTAGAGGTAGTACCTGCTTTGGCAAGCACTGAAAACTTCGGTTTGACCTTGCTCGACAAAGGCGCCATTACCACCAGCTGGAACGAGAACAATGTGAATCTCGAAGACGGTGAAGTGGTATTCAGCCTGACCTTCAAGGCCAACCGCAAGGTGAAGCTCAGTGAAGCATTGAGTGTGAACAGCCGCTTCACTCCTGCAGAAGCTTACAAGCCTAACGGCGATCTGCTGGATGTTGACCTGGCTTTCAACGGAGAACTTGCCGGTGCATTTGAATTGTACCAGAATACTCCGAACCCATTCAGTGCCGAAACGCTGGTTAGTTTCAACCTGCCGCAGGCATCTACCGCAACGTTGACGATCACGGATGTATCCGGTAAAGTAGTTAAAGTGATTACCGGCGAATACGCCAAGGGCTACAACGAAATCAAGTTGAAGCGCAGCGAACTTCCTGCCGGTGGTATCTACTACTACCAGTTGGATACTCCGACTGATTCCGCAACGAAGATGATGTTGCTCGTGGATTAAGATACAACTTGTAATCCCCTGAGAACACGCAAGACCTCTCCCCGGTATTCCGGGGAGGGGTTCTGCGTTTTCAGGGGGGTACATGATGGCTGTTCCTTGCCATCATAGCCAGGATTCAGCCTTTGGATTGACGCTGTCGAAGTGCAATGACCTTGTCCGGGAAAACTTCTACCCTAAATTGGGTATCCGTATGAAAAGTAAGCCCTCAGGCATTAAAAAAAAGTGCCATAAGATTTGTTGCACAGAATGGCATTGGATACTTTTGAACCACATTTTACAACTCACCATGAAATAACCTGTGAACATGAAGTGTCCACAACCAAACAAGAGCTGAGAAGCCGGCTAATGGGACATCTAACCAATTTTGCTTGACATCAACACAAAAGCACTGCCCATCCCGGCAACCGATTTAATCAATGCCTGGCATTATTGACCATAGTAAACCGGCTTCTCAATTTTTCTCACAGGTAGCCTGATTTTCTTAGTCTGAATAAGGTGTTGAGGAACTATTTTTGCAACATCAGAAAATTTGTCGTACAATTGTTTTTGTGCGAACCTGAAAGCAACTCTTTCGTACAACACTACCAACCCTAAGAGCTAAAAAGATGTAATCGGTTTTTGGGATAGCCTCTCTCCTGGAAAGTTTTGGAGGGGGGCCTTTTTTTTGCCTGCCTGTCTGTACCGCAGCTTGTATTGGTGGTTATCATTTCCTTTGGTGCCCGTTTTGCTTTTGATTGGTCGAAACAACCCTTACTTATCAAAAGCTTCCATCCGCTTATTTGCTGAGGGGTGTAAGTTTGTGGCTCAACAAGTATTCAATTCACTTCGATGGCCGTTTGGTTGGGTTTTATCTTGCTGGTAGTAATTCTGTTGGCCCTTGACCTGGGGGTCTTCAACCGGCGTGCTCATGTTATCAGCACAAGAGAGGCTTTCAAATGGACCACCCTGTGGGTTAGCGTATCCCTGCTTTTTAGCCTGTTCGTCTATTTCGCATACGACCGCGCATGGTTTGGAATAGGAGAGGAGGTGGGGCATCCTGCCCGGGGCATTGATGCAGCATTGACGTTTCTGACAGGTTATATCGTGGAACTGTCCTTGTCTATGGACAACATTTTTGTCATTGCGGTCATCTTTTCCTATTTCAGCATTCCGAAACAATACCAGCACCGGGTTTTATTCTGGGGCATCCTCGGGGCTGTGGTATTCAGGGGGATATTCATTGCTGCCGGCACCTACCTGGTTTCGCATTTTGATTTGGTGCTTTATGTATTTGGCGCCATTCTGTTGTGGACGGCTTACAAGATGCTCAAGTCTGGAGCCGAAGGTGAGGTTCATCCGGAGGACAACCTCGTACTGAGAGGTTTCAGGAAGATTCTACCGGTTACCAGACTTATCAGGGGCCAGGAGTTTTTCATCAGAAGAAACCGGCGGATTGTTGCCATGACGCCGATGTTTGTGGCATTGGTTGTGGTTGAGACCACAGACATCATGTTTGCCTTTGACAGCATACCCGCCATTTTTGCCATCACCACCGATCCGTTTCTGGTTTTCACATCCAACATCTTTGCAATTCTCGGTTTGCGCTCCATGTACTTTGTACTTGCCTCATTGCTCGACAAGTTTGAATACCTGAAGTACAGCCTGGCTGCCATCCTCGGGTTCGTAGGTTTGAAAATGGTCCTTTTGCACCCTCTCCATGTCGAGCTTGAAGAATGGGTATCACTCACTGTGATTCTGGTACTTCTTACCGTAGGAATCGTTGTATCCCTGATAATGGGCAGAAAGGAAAAAAGAGAAAGGAAAAAGCGGGAAGGGGCAAAAAAAACTGCGCCAAACCCTTCAGAAATTTTGTAATTCGACTCCGGGCTGTTCTCAGAATTTGTTCTTCCACATCATGCTTTCCACCGGTTTGTCAGTGCGGGTGTTGTATTTAGCGTCTTTCTTGTTGTTGTAAAGTCTTTCGATGTCTCCCTCTACGGCAAAGTAGATCAGTTGGCCAATGGGCATGCCGTGATAAACCCTGACGGGTTTGGTGCAGGAAATTTCCAGGGTCCAGGTATTGCAGAAGCCCACATCACCTTTGCCGGCAGTGGCGTGTATGTCTATGCCCAGGCGGCCCACACTGCTCTTTCCTTCGAGAAATGGAACGGCGCCAAAGGTTTCGGTGTACTCTTCGGTAACGCCCAGGTAGAGATTGCCGGGCTGGAGGATAAACCCTTCCGCTGGTATCTCCAGGTATTCAATTCTGTTGTGTTTGCGGGCGTCCAGCACTTCGTCAACGTAAACCGCCAGCCACTTGCCCAGGTGGACGTCATAGCTGTTGGTGCCGAGGCAGTTCCTGTCAAATGGTTCTATGACGATTTCGCCTTTCTCAATTGCTTCGAGGATCTTCTTGTCGGAAAGTATCATGCAGTGCCAGGTATGGTTTGATCGAAAATGAGAGCGCAAAAATAGCCTTTGACCGACCATTGCGAAACGCTGGCCTCAATTGCTTTTTGTCGCCAGAAACCAATCACGGATGACCTGCTCAGCCGGATGGCCATAGATGTGAAAGGTGGCCCTGTCGCCGTGGTAATTCCGACGGTAGCTGGGCCATTTCCAGATCAGAAGGCCGGCGCACCAGGGGGCGTGGTTCAGCTCTTCGAGCATGAGGCGAAAACAGCGGGCCTGCTGTTCGTCGTTGGGCTGCATGGCCCGGTCGTCACGGTGGGGCTCAATCCAGGGGTGGGGCGTGGTCGGGAATCCGGTTTCTGTCAGTACGACGGGCAGGGCGAACTTTTTTGACACAGCAGCAGCTTTCTCAAAGGCAGCCCGTATTCCGTTTCTCAATTCCCGGTCTGACGGGTTTTGCGAGGGGCTCAGGGGGTAGTAGCAATTGAGCCCGATGTAATCGAACGCATCCCAAAAACTGAGTTTTTCAAACTCCTGGCCCCAGTTGGCAGCGTAGGTTAGGTGTCCGGAATAAAGCTTTTTGATCCTGCTGATCAGAAAGCGCCAGTCATCGGGCCGCTGGAGGGTGGTCTTGCTCAGCTCGGTTCCGGTACAAAGCGCATCCACCTGGTGTATTTCAGCCAGTAGTGCGTAATGGGCAATCCAATAGGTGTAGAATTTGAAAAACAGCTTCCAGTCCTCTTCGGAATTCATTTGGATGTCTCCGGGCCATTGACCGTGGCCCAGCCAGATTTGGGGTTTCAGCAGGGTGTAGAACCCCAGGCTTTTGGAGTGAAAACAGCTGGCCATGACGGCTTCATCGTTTTCGCCTCCGGCAAATCTGGCCACGGGAATGGGGGCAGGTACCCGGGCATTGCGAAGAAAAGAATAAGGGACGATGGCCATGGCGTTGCTGCCCAGTTGCTGTGCGTCTTGCATGGACTGCAAGGCCATTCGGGAACCATAGCCGTTGAAAATCCGGTAGCCTTCATGGGCAAAGTTGAAGCCTTTCAGGTAAGGCAGGGGATTTGTTTTCGAGGTGGCAGGCCGGTCGGCGGCCTCTTTTTTCAGCCAGTCTTTCCAACGTTGTTCATGGTGTGTCAGCTCGTCAATGGTGGCATTGTGATACAGTTTTCTGAATTGTTCTTCTGTCAGTGTTTGCCGAAGGAAATCAGTGAATGAAGCGGTGAGGCATTCTGCGATGATGTCAGAATAGGTACTCCAAAGTTCCATGTTGAGCAGTTCCCGGAGGTCGGGGAGCATGCCCGCAGCTGCAAGCCGCCGGGCCAGTTCCTGATGCCCCAGGCGTTGCCATTGCGGCGTGAAGGCGATGGCCAGTCCGCAGGTCAGAGCCGGCACATGGCCGGTACCCATTGTTTTGCGAAGAAAAACCTCCAGTGGCTCAGATGGGGTGAGGGCATTGTACATTTCATTCAGCACCAGGTGCACTTCAGACCCCGTTGAGTCAATCTCACTTCGGCTGTTGTTTCGACGCAAAAGGCCTTTGATCTCGGCAGAAGGGTAGAGGAAGACTGGAGTAGCCGTGCTGGTGTCGAGCCCAAACTGTTCGGACAGCCGGGCGGCATTTTTTTCCAGGGCCTCCGCCAGCCGGTCGGCTGCTTCCGGCTCCGTTTTACCGAAGGAAAAGAAAGCGAAATGGGCGGTGGACCTTATCCGCTCAGCGCTTTTCGGCAGCTCATCGAGAATTTCGGGCGGAACAGGGCGCCTCCAGGACGGCGTTGATTTGGCGGCGCTGGTTCGTTTGGGTGCTTTGCTGTCTTCACTGTTGGTCTGGCCGTTTGTCTGGCAGCAGAGCAAGGCTGAACACACCAGCAGGATCAAAATGTTTGACTTCTTCAACATGCAGGGTGATTTTGTACCTGTCTTCGGCAAAATTCAATTCATTGAGCAAGATAGGTCTAAGCTGGCTACATTTGCCGCGTTGGCTCCGGGGAATGTGGAAAACCGGCCGATCTGAACGAATCCGGTGCCCGGTGCTGCTCCATGAACGCCAACGGAATTACCGATAAACACCAATGTTGTGAAAAAGATATTTGACCTGATCGGGAGAATCCTCATCTCCTTCATTTTCTTCTATGAGGCATACGACTCTTTTGTGTATTTCAACCGGACGGCCAGTAAAATGGAGTACTACGGCCTCACCTGGAACAAGGATTACCTGCTTTACGGAGGTATCATTTTGTTGATACTGGGAGGCTTGTCGGTGTTGACGGGCTACCGGGCCAAGCTGGGCGCTTTCCTGTTGCTCATGTATTGGATCCCGGTGACCTTCATGGTACATGATTTCTGGAATGTGCCGGCTGATTGTGTCTTTCAGTTTAATTGCACTGACATCGGACTAACCGGAGAAGACCTTTACCGGAGGCTTCAGGGATTCTTGTTCATGAAAAATCTGGCCATCATCGGCGGGCTTCTTATCTTGCTGGTCAACGGCAGCGGCGAGATCAGTGTAAAGCGCATCTTTGCAACCACGAGAGTGCCCGGAGCCTGACAAATTCCAAAGAAATGAGAATTCTCAACGACCGCCAGATAAGGCAAAAAATCACCCGCCTGGCCTACGAGATCGTCGAAAACAATTTTGACGAAGAGGAACTGATCCTTGCCGGCATCAACCGCAATGGGATGAGTTTTGCCAGGTTGCTTTTCAACGAGTTGCAGGCCATCTCCCGGCAACGCTTTTTGCTTTGCACCCTCAGGCTGAATCCTGCTGACCCCCTCGAATACGAAGTGCAGCTGAGCATTCCGGAACGGGAGTGTGAAGGAAAAGTCGTCATCGTGGTGGACGATGTGGCCAATACCGGCCGCACCATTTTCTACGCCTGCAAACCTTTGATGAAAACCCTTCCGAAAAAAGTTGAGGCCGCAGTCATGGTGGACCGCACCCACAAATCCTTCCCCATTAAAGTGGACTACGTTGGCCTCTCGCTTGCCACCACATTGCTGGAGAACATCGAGGTTCAGATCCGTGAAGTGGAGGAGTTCAGTGTTTTCCTTCGGTAAACGGGAGCCTGGAACAAAAAAGAAAGGCCGCGACTTCCTGCCGCGGCCTTTCTCATTTCCGGTCATTATTTTCACTTCAGGTAAAGCACAAATTCTACCCTTCGGTTTTTCTCACGGCCCTGGGGCGTGCTGTTGTCGGCCACCGGATTGGATTCGCCGAAGCCCTGGAACCTCATGCGCTCCATGGACACGCCACGGGCCCTGAGGTATTCATAGCAAGACCTGGCCCTTTCTTCTGAAAGCTGCAAGTTGCTGGTTTTGTCGCCCACGTTGTCGGTGTATCCGTCAATGGAAAGGCTGTACCGCGGGTATTTGTTTACGATTTCGGCCACCTGGTCGAGGATGGCGTAAGATTCGGCTTTCAGCGTTGCCTTGCCCGTTTCGAACTGAACCGCCCTGGCAGCATCCGCCAGGACTTTCTTTTCCTCAGGTTTCAGGTCGGGGCAACCCTGGTTGGTGCCGGCTTCGTCCGGGCACTTGTCAGAGATGTCGGGGAAGCTGTCGCCGTCCCTGTCGGGGCAACCTTTGGCCGCTACGGTGCCCGCCTGCAAAGTGCATTCATCAATGCCATCGTGTACGCCGTCGCCATCGGTATCGGGGCATCCTTCAAAGGTGCCAAAGGCCTGCGGGCACTTGTCGTCACTGTCTTTCACCCCGTCGCCATCGGCATCGGGGCAGCCGCCGGCAGTGAGGCTGCCGGCCAGGTTGGGGCAATTGTCTTCTTCGTCGAGGATGCCGTCGCCGTCGCTGTCTTTTCTCGGGCAGCCGTCGCGGTCACGGGGGCCGGCTTCATCGGGGCACTTGTCTTTTTTGTCCTCGATGCCGTCGCCGTCTTTGTCGGGGCAGCCCTGTGCGGTGATGCTGCCTTTGATATTCGGGCAGTTGTCATCGTCGTCGAGGATGCCGTCGCCGTCGCTGTCTTTGTGGGGGCAGCCCTGTCGGGAAGCCGGGCCGGCTTCATCGGGGCACTTGTCTTTTTTGTCCTCGATGCCGTCACCGTCTTTGTCGGGGCAGCCCTGTGCGGTGATGCTGCCCTTGATGTTGGGGCATTGGTCGTCGTCATCGAGGATGCCGTCGCCGTCGCTGTCTTTGTGGGGGCAGCCCTGTCGGGCGGCTGATCCGGGTTCGTTGGGGCATTGGTCTTTATCGTCCGCAATGCCGTCGCCGTCGCTGTCGGGGCATCCACCGAACTGTGGCAATCCGGCTTTGTCGGGGCAGTTGTCGTCTTTGTCCGGCACGCTGTCGAGGTCTTTGTCGGGGCAGCCTTTGGTGGCCACTTTACCGGCCTGGTCCGGGCACTGGTCTTTTGCATCGGCAATGCCGTCGCCGTCTTTGTCGGGGCAGCCGTTGGTGCTTTGAGGTCCGGCGGTGTTGGGGCACTCGTCGTTTTCGTCGAGGATGCCGTCGTTGTCAGAGTCTTTAGGCGGGCATCCGTTGCGTTCTTTCGGGCCGGCTTCCGTCGGGCAATTGTCTTCTATGTCTCTCAAACCATCGCCATCCGTATCCGGGCAGCCCTTCAGTTCGATGGGGCCGGCCACGTTGGGGCACTCATCCACGGCGTTGGTCAGGCCGTCACCGTCGGTATCAACGCTGTTGGCTGCAGGCGGGGTGGGCTGGGTAGCCGGTTGTTGCGGCTGTGTTGCCGGTGCGGGTTGGGGGTCTGAAGTTTTTTCGGGTTCGGGGCAGCCGTTGAAGGCCGCTGTACCGGCCACGTCGGGGCACTGGTCCTTGTCATCGGGCACACCGTCCCCGTCCTTGTCAGTTGGTGTGGTTTTGGGGCAGCCGCCCTGTTTTTTGGGGCCGGCTTCCAACGGGCAATTGTCTTTGTGGTCAGGCAGTCCGTCCTGATCGGAATCCGGGCATCCGTCAAATCTTACGGGGCCGGCTTCCAGGGGGCATTCGTCAATGGCGTTGGGCACCCCGTCGTTGTCGGAGTCCGGGCAGCCGAAGGTGGCTGCGGATCCGGGTTCGTTGGGGCATTGGTCTTCGGAATCAGGGAGGCCGTCGCCGTCGCTGTCCTGGTTGCGGAGGCGCTGGACTTCGGGGTCGGGCCTGAGTATGAAATGCCATCCCACGCCAATCTGTAAGTTGTCGCGGTTGTCAGCGGTTGATTTGCGGTATTCAGCCTGGAGCGAGAATGCGGAATTTTCACCCACCCGGAGGTTGAAGCCTGCTCCCACGGGTATCTGGAAGTTGTTGTCGTTGAGGTCTTCGAAAACCAACCCGCCTCCGGCAAAGAGCCAGGGTCTGAGTTTTTTACCCGAAGGGGATAAGTAATAACGCCCTGTCAGGTCAAAGCTGAACAGGGTGCTTTTCTCCGTACTGCCGCCGATGTTGGCAACACCGACCTTGAATGGAATACCCAGCCCAAAGCTGGATCCAAAATCACGGACATAAGTGATCTCCAGGCCATTGGTGATTTTGGTACCACCGATGCCGTTGGGGGTGTTGTAGTCAAGGAAAAGGACGCGGGCGGAAATGCCATTCAGAGCATCGGAATTGTCTTGTGCTGAAAGGGTGGCGGCAAAAAGGAACAGCGCCACGGACACCGTGAAGATTTTCAACAAGTTCATGGGAAGACGGGTTTTGCACGGTCGCTGCCATGCGGTTGTTAAATCGGTTTTACGAAGATGAAAGGCCAGGCCCTCATCCGGGAATTTGTGTTTCATAGGACCTTCGATTTTAGGCGGCCATCCGGCTCATCCCTGGTCATGATCCAATCGGTTTCGCCTCCGCAGAAGTTGACCTACGGCGGCTTTTATGCTTACGGTAAGGGGACACTTCAGGTTGCATCAATATCAGGAAAAGTGAAATGTGTAATTGCCGTAAAAGCAAATCCTGAAACCCGCTCAGTGTGTGGTGGGAAAGGAATAGTGTCAGACAAATGTCGGAAATCCGGTGGAAATCCGAAGGCCGGGCCCAAATACAGCCGGGAACCAGTTCCCGGAAGTTGCCGGTTTCTTTTCTTCGCAAAATCATTTACAACCCGAATCATGAACCTCATCTACACCCTCGACATGGCCGGAACATTTGTCTTCGCAATCAGTGGAACCATCACGGCTGCGGAAAAGCGTTTCGACCCCTTTGGCGCCGCCGTCATTGCGCTGGTGACCGCCGTGGGGGGCGGCACATTGCGTGATTTGCTCATCGGTGCCACACCGGTTGGTTGGCTGAAGGACAGCAATTACCTGCTCCTGATCGTGTTGGCCGTTCCCATTACCTGGCTGTTGAAGAACCACATCCTCCGGCTTCGCCGAACGATGTTCCTGTTTGACACGGTGGGGATTGGACTTTTCACCATCATGGGTCTGCAGAAAACGCTGGATGCCGGGCTGTCGCCGGCCATCGCCATTGTGATGGGAACTGTTTCGGCGGTGTTTGGCGGGGTGGTGCGCGATACCTTGTGCAATGAAATCCCTCTCATTTTCCGAAGGGAAATATACGCCACAGCCTGCCTGTCGGGTGGCGGGCTTTACCTGGGCCTTCGGGAAGTGAGCCTCAGCAATGATGCCGCCATAGTGATGGCCATTGGGTTTGTCATTCTCATTCGCACACTGGCGGTGCGGTATCACTGGTCTTTGCCAGCACTAAAATGATGAGCGTATCGCAGATTTGTTTAGAGGGGTTTAGAGAGGTTTAGAGAGCTATCCATTACCCACAAATCCCCCATTCCGGTTCTGAGAGCTCTGCAAGCGTAGTACACTCTATGAAGTTACCGGGGGTTGAAAAAACATTCTTCACCCCATCAAACATCTTGAAACCCCTTGCTTCCTGTCCCTGTCCGGCGGCCAGACGGGCGGCGGCCAGACGGGCAACAAGGGGTTAGGGGATTAACCCCCACTCACATCAATCATCTTTACAGAGCATCAGCATCCATCTCAATTCATCTCCCGAATATGGTGCTAATGCTATTCCTGATGTGATGTTTTGAATAGAAGTTAGATGTGATTAGGGGTGCTGGCCTAATTCCCGCCGTTGCCTGTCTGCCGACAAGGCAGGAAACAGCGGGTTACAAGATGGCTGATGTCACCACAGCTTTTTGCCACAGCCAGGAACCGGGATTGAACAATGATTTTTTCACATTCAATGTGGCCGTGTTGCAGAGACACTTTTCCATGAAATTGGGATTTGTGGGTAATCCCTAGCCTCTCAACCCCTTTCAACCTCTCTCAAGTTCTCTCAACCTTAATCAAGCCAATTGGCCGGCCACCATCTCGCGGGCTTTTTCCAGGGCGCGGTCCAGGCCGCCGGCATCCTTACCGCCGGCAGTGGCAAAGAACGGCTGGCCGCCGCCCCCGCCTTTGATCTCTTTTGCCAATTCGCGGATTATCTGGCCGGCGTGCAGGTCTTCATTGGCTGCTGTGAGGGCCTTGTTGATGGCAATCAGCAGTTGCGGTTTGCCTTTCACTTCAGCCCCGAAAACGATCACGGCATTTTCCAGCTCTGATTCAAGCTGGTAGGCCAGGTTTTTCAAGGCACCTGCATCCTGAATGGGCAGCCTGGCCGTGAGCAGTGTGATGCCGTTGATTTTTTCTGCCTTCGTCAAAAGGTCGGCTTTCAGCGCATTGGCCTGGGCCGCAACGAGTTGTTCCACTTCTTTCTGCAGGCCTTTCACCTCTTCCTGCAGGGTGCTGATGGCTTTGACGGGGTCTTTGGGGTGTTTGAGTTGTACCCTGATGTTGTGCAGTGTTTCCAATTCATTTCTGAGGTATTGCTCAGCGTTGGCTGCTGTCAATGCCTCGATGCGGCGTACGCCGGCAGCCACAGCGGTTTCGCTCACTATTTTGAAGAAACCAATTTCACCGGTTGCGGACACATGGGTACCTCCGCAGAGTTCCCTGCTGAAGTTGCGGTCAAAGGTGATGATGCGAACCAGGTCGCCGTACTTTTCACCGAAGAGCATCATGGCCCCGGAGGCCTTTGCTTCCCCGATGGGCACGTTGCGTTCTTCTTCCAGCCGGATGTTCTGGCGGATTTTCTCGTTGACCAGCGTCTCGATTTGTTTCAGTTCCTCGTCCGTAACTTTCTGGAAGTGGTTGAAGTCGAAGCGGAGGCGCTGATGGTCCACGTCCTGTCCTTTCTGGGTGGCGTGGGTGCCCAACACCTTGTGCAAGGCGGCGTGCATGAGGTGGGTGGCGGAGTGGTTGGCGGCCGTGGCCGCACGCAGTTTGGGGTCCACCTGGGCCAGCACAGGTGCATTGATCTGTTCAGGCAGCTTGTCCACAATGTGGATGATGAGGTCGTTTTCCTTTTGGGTGTCCAGCACTTTTACTTTTTCGCCCCCAATTTCCAGCCAGCCTTTGTCGCCGCGCTGGCCGCCGCTTTCACCGTAAAACGGCGTTTGGTCAAGCACCAGCTGTATTTGCGAAGCTTTTTTGGTCTTTACCTCCCGGTAGCGTATCACCCTGGCATTTTCAACCTTCAGGGTGTCGTAACCCACGAAGTTCACCTCATCCGCTTCGGCAACGAGCTGCCAGTCGCCCACCTCTTTTTCAGCGGCGGCCCGTGCCCGTTGTTTTTGGGCCTGCATGGCTTTTTCAAAACCTTCTTCGTCAACCTTCCAGCCTTTTTCTTCGGCCATGAGGCGGGTGAGGTCAATGGGGAAGCCATAGGTGTCGTAGAGTTCAAATGCGTCTTCACCGGCAATGGTGCCGTTCCGGACACTGAGCTCCGCAAATCGGCGGAGGCCGTTCTCCAGCGTATTCAGAAAAGCACTTTCCTCGCCCTGGATGATGCGGGCCACCTGCGCCTCCTGGGCTTTCAACCCGGGGAACACGTCTTCAAACATGCCCGCCAGCAAGGGCACAAGCCGGTACAGGAACGGAGTTTTGATGTTGAGGAAGGAATAGTAATAGCGCACAGCTCTCCTCAATATCCGGCGAATGACGTAGCCCGCGCCGGTGTTTCCGGGCAGTTGGCCATCGGCAATGGTGAAGGCCACGGCCCGGAGGTGGTCAGCCACCACCCGCATGGCAATGTCGGTTTTCGCATCGGGAGAAAAGCTGCGGGAGTATTTGAAGCCGCTTTCGTTTTCAATGAATTGGATGATGGGCTGGAAGATGTCCGTGTCGTAGGTGTTGTTCTTGCCCTGGAGGGTCATGGTGAGCCGTTCGAACCCCATGCCGGTGTCCACGTGTTTGGCCGGAAGGGGCTCCAGGCTGCTGTCAGACTTTCGGTTGTACTGGATGAAGACCAGGTTCCATATTTCGATCACCTCCGGGTTGTCCATGTTGACCAGCTCAGCTCCGGGCTTTTTCTGTCTTTCTTCCTCGCTGCGCAAATCCATGTGGATTTCAGAGCAGGGGCCACAGGGGCCCTGTTCACCCATTTCCCAGAAGTTGTCTTTCTTTCCGCAATACAGGATGCGGTCTTCGGGAATGTATTTTTTCCAGATGTCAGCAGCTTCCTGGTCCCGTTCCAATCCTTCGTTCTCGTCGCCGCCAAAAACGGTGGCATACAAGCGGTCTTTGGGCAGTTTGTACACTTCCGTCAGCAACTCCCAGGCCCAGGCGATGGCCTCCTCCTTGAAATAATCGCCAAAAGACCAGTTGCCCAGCATTTCGAACATGGTGTGGTGGTAGCCGTCGCGGCCCACTTCTTCCAGGTCGTTGTGTTTGCCGCTTACCCGGAGGCATTTCTGGGTGTCGGCAACCCGCCTGGCATCCGGCACCTGGTTGCCCAGGAAGTAATCCTTGAACTGGTTCATACCGGCATTGGTGAACATCAGCGTTGGGTCGTTCTTGTTCACGATGGGCGCCGAAGGCACGATCTTGTGGCCCCTGTTGCGGAAGAACTCCAAAAAAGTGTGACGAATCTGGCGGGCAGTCATATTACAAATAGTTAACGTATGAATATAACTTACCATTCAGGTAAGCTGCTTTAAGTCAATACTTTAGGCCAAATAAAAGTTTTCCACAAAAGCGTGGGAATTAGGGAAAATTTCCCATATTTGCCGCTGTTCATCCGCTTTGTGTTGTGAGCATGTTTTTGAGGCAGTGATTGCGGATGACCAATTGACAGATTTTGATCTCTGTTGTTGACAGTGGCTGAGGTTTTCAACTTGAAATGATCCAGGACGACACTCAATAGCGAGCAATCGCCCTTACTGATATACCTATAGAGTTTTTCGATTGTAATTCCATGTCGTAAGAAGTCAAACAAACACTTCTTCTCGCAAGCGTTCAAGCGCCACTGTTGCAACCGGTATAAGCAAGCAAACATACACACACAAAAACCGGTTGTTAAACAGCGAGGGAGGCTCCCTGCCGATTTGCTTTCAACTGCGGAAAGTTGCTTTCAACCTTCCGTTTTGAGGGCTGCAAAAGTAGGGGGAAAGGCCAACAACTGAACACGTATGAGACGAGAAAAATTCGTTTACAATCGGCAAACCTTACAGTACGAGAAGGTACGGCTGACAAACAAGGAAATCTTCCTGCGCATCTTCGGATTCCTGAGCGCCGTGCTCGTTTCCGGTTTCCTTTTTACCGTCATCATCTGGAAATTCTTCCCCTCACCGCATGAGGAAGCTCTTCTGGGCGAAATTGACCGCCTCAAAGGGGAACTGACCGTATTGCACAGCGACTTCAACAAGATGTCCAATGCGCTTGCCAGCATGCACAACAGGGACCAGCGCATCCACCGGATGGTACTGGAAATGGACCCGATCGATGATGCCGTGTGGGAAGGCGGTATTGGTGGTCATGACCGCTATGCCGAATACAAAAACTACCGCAACTCCGGTGAGCTGATGGCCAGAATCCGCCGGAAGGCCGACAAACTCAAAAGGCAGATGGCGCTTCAGTCCAAATCGCTCGATGAGATTGAAAAAATGGCCAGAGACAAGGAAAAGATGCTCGCCGCCATTCCTTCCATCAAGCCTGTGCGTGCCGATAAACTCAACAGGGACGTACACCTCCTTTCCGGCTTCGGCTACCGCATGCACCCCATCCACAAGATTGTGAAAATGCACGCAGGCATTGACTTCTCAGCGCCCCGTGGCACACACATACAGGCCACTGGCGACGGCACCGTGGTCAAAGTCATCAGGAAAAGAACCGGATACGGATTGCATGTCATCATCGACCACGGCTACGGCTACCAGACACTTTACGGCCACATGTCCAGGGTGGATGTAAAAGTTGGACAGAAAGTGAAGAAGGGCCAGACCATCGGACGTGTGGGCAGCACCGGAACTTCCACCGCACCGCATTGCCACTACGAAGTGCATTACAAAGGCAAAGCCGTTAACCCCATTGACTATGTGCTGGACGGCCTCACTCCCGGAGAGTATGCCGAGCTGGTCAAACTGGCCGAAATCCAGAACCAGTCTTTTGACTAAAATAAACTTCTCAGCGCCACCCGGCGCCTGACAACGACTATGAAGATAAAGGTGAACAAATCAATTTCAAAAGGCTTCCACACCGGAAGCCTTTGTTTTATCCTGCTCCTGCTGTTTCTGAATACTCTTTCTTCGCAAACAACGGAAACTGTCACCATTATCGGTACCGGGGATATGATGCTGGGAACCAACTATCCCAACAAATCTTACCTGCCGGCCAACGGAGGGCGGGATTTGCTGAAAGCTGTTGAGAACATCCTCAAAAATGCCGACGTCACCTTCGGCAATCTGGAAGGATGCATGTTCGACGGAACCGGAACACCAAAAAGGTGCCGGGACATGAGCAAGTGCTATGTATTCCGCTCACCTGCTTCTTTCGTAAATCACTTTGTCAATGCGGGCTACGACGTGGTCAGTCTGGCCAACAACCACTCCGGAGACTTTGGCCTGGCCGGAAGGAAAGGAACCAAAAAAGTGCTGGATGACGCAGGCATCGCCTACGCCGGGCTCGCCTCCACCGATGAAAGCACTGTTTTTGAAAGGAACGGAGTGAAATACGGCTTTGCCGCCTTCGCACCGAATTCCGGCACTTGCGATGTGCGCAACCTCTCACGGGCAAAGCAGATTGTAGCCGGGCTGGCTGCAAAATGCGACATCGTAATCGTTTCGTTCCACGGCGGTGCAGAAGGCAAAGCACACCAGCACGTTCCGAAGAAAACAGAATACTACCTGGGTGAAAACCGGGGAAATGTGCACGCCTTTGCCCATGCAGTCATTGATGCAGGCGCTGACGTGGTTTTCGGCCACGGACCCCACGTGACCCGCGCCGTGGAAGTTTACAAAGACCGCTTCATTGCCTACAGTCTGGGCAATTTCTGCACATACGGCCGCTTCAACCTGACCGGCGCTTCCGGTGTGGCTCCCATCATCAAGGTGCATGCCTCACCTTCGGGTGAGTTTGTCAGGGCTGAGGTATTCTCAACCTACCAGCAAAAGAGCCATGGCCCCAAACCCGACCCGCAAAACCGGGCGCTGAAGATCATCCGGGAATTGACCCGCGCGGATTTCCCGGATGCCGGTCTGGCCATTTCCGACGACGGCCTCATTTTGCCGAAGGAATAGTTTTTCAAACCCAACTGCCATGATCCGTTCACTATTCATGCTTCTTTTTGTTGTGTTCGCTGCGCAACAAAAAGCGCGGCCACAGTCATCGCCCGCCGAAAAGCTGGCTCAGGTCATAGCTGCCCACAGTGCTTTTCAGCAAGCCGAATTCAGCGAGCCCCTGTTCCCGTCCATGAAGCCGGACGATTTTACCCGGCGCAAGGCTTTTTACCAGGATTTGTTGAAAAAGCTGGATAAAATAAAAGTGAATAAATTGGACCGCCAGCAGCGCATTAACCACGAAATGCTCCGGTTCATTCTGGAAGACCGGATCGCAGAAATTGAAAACGAGGCCTATTTGGTACCCCTGAACGCCGAAGGCGGCTGGTACACCGATTTCATCCTGCAGGCCGGCAGGGTACAGAAAACACCCGAAAGCCTGGAGCGCTACCTGAAGCGCATGGATGCGTTTTTCGATTATGCTTTTCAGCAGATGGCCCTGATGCAAAAAGGCCTTGGAAAGGGACGAACTGCTCCAAAGGCCATCCTCAACGGCAGGGAAAATATCGTGGATCAATGCGTGGTTGCCTATCCGGAAAAGAGTCCTTTTTACAAGCCGTTTCTGGATTTGCCAAATTCAATTCCGGCCGAAAAACAAGATTCATTGCGAGCAACAGCAAGAAAGGTCATCGCTACCAGGGTCACTCCGGCCTACCTGGCCTTCGCAAAATTGTGGAAGGAAAAGTACATACCGGGTGCAGCCGAAAGCATCGCCATAACGGACCAACCCGGCGGCCGCCAATACTACGAACAGCGCATCCATTATTTCACCACGCTGGACATGACCCCGGAGGAGGTCTATGAAATGGGTCAGAAAGAGGTGGCCAGGATCCGGAAGGAAATGGAAGCCATCATAGAAGAGGTGGGGTTCGAGGGCAGTTTCCGGGAGTTCCTGGATTTTCTTCGCAACGACCCGCAATTTTATTGCACCTCCCCGGAACAGTTGCTAAAAGAAGCCAGCTTCATTGCGAAGAAAATTGACGGCAAATTGCCGGCCTGGTTCGGCAAGCTGCCCCGCAATTCCTACGGGGTGTCACCGGTGCCGGCGTTGCTGGCTCCCACCTATACCGGTGGCCGCTACAGCCCGGGGTCGCTGGCCAACGGCAGGGCAGGGCAGTACTGGGTCAACACCTACAACCTGCCCGCAAGGCCCCTCTACGTGCTGCCTTCTCTGACGCTTCATGAAGCTGTGCCGGGGCACCACCTGCAGATTTCCCTGGCACAGGAAATGGAGGGCGTTCCGCAATTCCGGCGGAGAACCTACCTCAGTGCCTTCGGCGAAGGCTGGGCGCTGTACGGTGAATGGCTGGGAGAGGAAATGGGCATTTACACCACACCCTATGAACGATTCGGCAAACTTACCTACGAAATGTGGCGGGCCTGTCGCCTGGTGGTGGATCCCGGCATGCACGCCATGGGCTGGACCAGACAACAAGCCATTGATTTCATGGCCGACAACACTGCTCTTTCCTTGCACGAGTGCACCACGGAAATTGACCGCTACATCGGTTGGCCGGGGCAGGCAGTTTCCTATAAAATAGGTGAGCTTAAGATCAGAGAATTGCGGCAACTGGCAGAAAAAGAACTCGGCGACAAATTTGACATCCGGGATTTCCACGACCTGGTTCTGGAAAACGGCTCGGTACCCTTGTTCACCCTCGAGCGAATCGTAAAACAATGGATCGCCGGTCAAAAGGACCATTGACCCCATTGCGACAAAAAGCCAGAAAAATGCCCGAACAGGTAACAAGCATCCCTGTTCGGGCATTCATTTTTTGAAGCCTGCACACTCGCCCGCAAATTGCCAACAATAAATCTTATCGGCCATGTTAACCCTGCTGACCATACTCATGTTTTTTGGCTACCTGGGCAAGTTGGTGCGCAAGTCCTGAAGTCTGAACCAGTTCAGAAGCTGAACTTGTTTCTGACTTCAACACTTCAACACTTCAACACTTCAACACTTCAACACTTCAACACTTCAACACTTCAACAAATCAACAAATCAACAACCTCAAAACACCACCTCCTTCTCAACCACCTTGTCCTTGCGTTTCACTTTCACCGTGGCTTTGTCTCCTTTGTTGAATTTTGAGAGGCCCTCCATGTAGTCGTAAATGTCTTTGACTTCCACATCGCCAATTTTTACGACCACATCACCGGCTTTCAGCCCGGCTTTTTCAGCGGGTTTCCCTTCAATGACGGCATCTATGCGCATGCCTTCTCCGTCGTAAACGTAATCGGGCATCACACCCAGTGATACCTTGAAACTGGCGCCCTGCTTTTGTTCGTCTTTGGTTTTTGTAAAGGCCAGTTTGCCTTTCTGGTCCAGGGTTTCAACCAGCGTTGCAATGAACTTGCTGACAGAATGCAATCCATCGTAATTGACCAGCTCACTGTCATCGCTGGGCTTGTGGTAGTCGGTGTGCTGACCGGTGAAGAAATGCAGTACAGGGATGTCCTTAAGGTAAAAAGAAGTTTGATCGGACGGCCCGATACCGCTATCCGTGGTTTTGATTTTGATGCTATCCACCTGGATGGTTGGCAACACCTCTTTCCACATCGGCGAAGTGCCCGCACCGTTGATGGCCAGAACTTTTTCCTCGTTGAGGCGGCCCACCATGTCCATGTTCAGCATGTAATTGACTTTGCCCAGGTCAATGGTGGGGTTTTCGGTGAATCGCTTGGAACCGAACAGGCCCAATTCCTCTCCGGAGAATCCAATGAACAGGTAGTTGTTGTTTTTGGCGTTGGAATTTTTGAGGTATTCCGCCAGGTACAACATGCAAGCTACCCCGCTGGCATTGTCATCGGCGCCGTTGTGCACGGCCGGTTCGCCGGTGTAAAGGGAGGAGCCGTCCAGCCCATGACCGAGGTGGTCGTAGTGGGCACCGATGATCACCGTTGTAGGAGCATTGTTGTCGAGGTATCCAACAACGTTTTTACCCGTTCCTTCGATGCCGCCTTCGGTAGCGTGCGGGTTGGAGTTGTAGTGAAATCTGAAATTGTGGAACCAGGAGCCATTTTGCCCCATGGGTTTCAGGCCAATTTCCTCAAAACGGGCAGCGATGTAGTCTGCGGCAAGCCTTTCGCCTTCTTCGCCGGTCATCCGGCCTTCCAGCAGGTTGGAGGCCAGGTACACCACATCCACTTTCATTTGTTGCAGCGCTTTGTCGGGCGACTGTGCAAACAAGCCTCCACTGAAAAGGAGGAGGAAGAATAACAGATTGAAAAATTTCATAAGAACAAATTTTATTTTTCCGCGATTTATATGATCTTCGGGCAAACATCCGGCAACCAAAAATTGTTGGTGCGAATGAGCGACGGCTCACAAAGGTATTTGAAAAGAGCCAGAGCTACATTTTCCTGCCAAAATTGTTAAGTGACATCCTGCACAAAGTGCGCATTTTAGCGGTGCGCAGGTGCTGTGCAAGACGCCGAGAAAACTCATCCGCTACCCCTTCTACTGGTGTTGATTGATTGGCCTGACCGCTGAGGCGGTGCTTATTCTGTATTGAACATTCCATTCCATATTGGATCATATAGTGTTTCATAGTGTGAGGGGTGACCACTTCGGTGGTTGCTCCTTTTTCTTTCAGAATTTCCGTTGCATCAGCCTTTTGGCAAACGCTCTGAGCCATTCGATGCGGTCAGGTGAAACGTTCAGACCGGAAAGCCGGCCCAGGGCTTTTTCCTCAAATGCCGTTTTCAACTGTTCCGTATGGGCAGGAATTTCCAGTTTGGAAAAGATGCCTTTTACGCTTTGAATTTTTTTTCCTTCGTCAAAATCAGTGGCACTGTACCAATTGAGCAATTCTGTTTTGGTGTCGGCGTCGGCAAGTTCGAGGGCTTTCAAAAACAGGTAGGTCTTTTTGTTTTGAAGAATATCCCCGCCGGGCTGTTTTCCGAACTTTTCCGGATCGCCGAAGCTGTCCAGCAGGTCATCCTGCAATTGAAACGCAATGCCGAGGTTGCGTCCAAACTCATAAAGTCGCTTTGCATCATTTTCACCGGCCCCCCCGGTCAGGGCTCCTATTTTCATTGCGGCAGCGACCAAAACAGAAGTTTTTAGTTCAATCATCCGGATGTACTCATCAACGGTGACATCCGTCCTTTCCTCAAAATCCATGTCCATTTGCTGGCCTTCGCAAACTTCGATGGCGGTCTTTGTAAATAGCTTCGAAATGTTGGTGATCAGGTCGGGGTTTTCCAGGCGGAGCAGGTATTGGTATGCCAGCACCAGCATCACATCTCCGGAGAGGATGGCTTTGTTGGTGCCGTACTTGTGATGGACTGTCGGTTGGCCCCTTCGCAGGGGGGCCTGATCCATGATGTCGTCATGTACCAGGGTGAAATTGTGAAAAACTTCTATGGCCAGGGCGGCCGGCATTGCAGGTGCAATGTTGTCATTGAAAAGTTTATGACAAAGCAGCAAAACCGCCGGGCGAAGCCGTTTGCCACCCAATGACATGATGTAGCGGACAGGCAGGTAAAGGTTGTCGGGCTCAGTGCCAAATGTTTGTTGATCGAGGTACTCTTGAAATTCTGATTGTATTTGGTGTAATGTTTGCATTTTTTGAGCTTGTCCGGAAGGAAATTTTTGAAGAAAGCAAAAATAGGCCTCCATCTACAATGACCTTCCCGGTGTGGAAATTATTTCCTCGTTTTACCTTGGGTAGCACTTGAAGCTGCTCACCGACACCGACACCTAACCCTTTCTCCCCCCAGCTTGAGAATCAATGGATAAACACCTGCCGGTGCCTTGTACCGGGTAACGAACCAACAACCATGTATATGCAAAACTTCAGACCTGTGAACATCCTGCTTATCGAAGACAACCCCGGAGATGTAAGACTTGCCCAGGAGGCGTTCAAAGAAGGTAAGTACAATGTCAACCTCGAAGTGGTGATGGATGGTCTGGAAGCCATCAAGTTTCTTCACAAAGAGGCCCCCTACCAGGACGTCGTCACTCCGGATTTGATTCTCCTCGATCTCAACCTGCCCAAGAAAGATGGCCGGGAAGTCCTGCAGGAGGTGAAATCTGACCCTGATCTGAAGTGTATTCCCATCGTGGTGCTGACCACTTCCAATGCACAGCAGGACATTCTCAAAAGCTACAACCTGCATGTAAACAGCTACATCAACAAGCCCGTGGATTTTGACCGGTTCTTCGACATCATCCAAACCATCGAGGAATTCTGGGTGCAAACGGCAGTACTGCCCACGATGATCAAGTGAATTCTGACTATCAATTAAACTGATTTTTATGAACAGCAAGTCGAGAATACCCATTCTGCTCATAGAAGACAACCCGGGTGATGTGGCAATTATGAAATCGAGATTGGAAGACGCAGGCATACGGTATGACTTGTTTCATGAAGACACTTTGCACAGCGGACTTGAATTGTTGAAAAAGCGGGACATTGGGCTGGTCTTGCTGGATCTTAACCTGCCCGACTCCAATGGATTCAGAACCCTGACCACTTTTCTGGAAAAAGCACCTGAGGCACCAGTGATCCTGACAACCGGCATGAACAACGAAATCATTGGCAATCAAGCTGTAAAGGCCGGTGCCCAGGATTACCTGGTAAAAGGCCATTTCGACGGAAAACTCCTCGGCCGGGCTATTCGATACGCCATACAACGTTCCAATGAAAAGCAACAACTGGCAAGAACTGCACAGGAGCTTGAAAGCGCCAGGCGCTGGTTTCTGGAAGTGCAGGAAATGGCACGCCTGGGAACCTGGGAATTGGACCTGGTAACCAACAAAATGCACTGGACCGACGAGGTGTACAGGATACTCGGATTCAAACCCGGGGCCATCATCCCGACCTTGTCAACCTACAAAGAGTATGTGCACCCGGAAGACAAGGAAGCCGTGAACGCCTTTTTCCAGAGGGCTTCCCAAAATACACAACTGCACCACATCGAACACCGCATCATCGTGGATGGCAAAGCCATCAGGTATGTTGCCGTACACGCCAAATTGCAAATGGGTTCTGCCAATGGCAAAATTCAGATTGTAGGCGGAATTCAGGACATTACGGAACGAAAGCTGAATGAGCAGCTCATGCTGGAGAAAAACATTTCTTCGAAAACCGCCAGCATTCAGGAAGAAGCGCTGGCCAAAATGAGCTTCAACATCCGCACGCCGCTTTCCTCCGTGACCAGCCTGCTGCAC
Organism: Saprospiraceae bacterium; assembly: GCA_026993525.1. Taxonomy (GTDB): domain Bacteria; phylum Bacteroidota; class Bacteroidia; order Chitinophagales; family Saprospiraceae; genus UBA6168. The sequence goes on along the minus strand of JALWSS010000177.1, from coordinate 1,400 downwards.
CTGATGGAAAGCGCCGGGCTCACCCCACAGCAACAGGCTTCTTTTGGCGATTTAAAAACCTCTGTGTCTGACCTTTCAGTGGCTGTCAACAACCTCCTTAATTTCTCTTTGATGGTATCAGACACCATGGAGGTGACGGAAGAAGAAGTGGTGCTGAAGGACTTCGTCAAGGGCATCGGCGATGTGATGCAGATCAAAGCCGATGCTAAACAGATCAGGCTGCAATTTGAACTCGCTCCGCAATTGCCGGAAAAGATCATTGCAGACCCCAGGAAGATCAATCAGGTACTTTACAACCTGCTCGACAACGCCATTAAATTCACTCCGGAAGGAGGCCTGGTAATGGTTGCCTTCAGAGGTGAAAGTGCAACCGGTGGTAAGCTGAACCTGCATTTCAGTGTGAACGACAGCGGACCAGGCATCCGGGAAGAAGAACTCGAAGAAATACTGAACAGCAATGATTTGCTCACCCGGAACAAAGACAACGATAATAAAAAACTCGGCCTCGCCATTGTGAACAAGTTGGTACAGGTGATGGACGGAGAACTTAATGTTGAGTCCAGGTTGGGACAGGGCAGTTCCTTCCAGGTCACCGTACCGGTAAAAGCCGTCCGTAAAGCCCGTTTCCTGGCCGGAGGCGTTCCGGATGTACCTGTGAAAATCCTTCTGGTGGAAGACCATCCGATCAACCAGATCACCACCAAAAAAGTACTGACCGCATGGTCGCCGCACGTGAGTGTGGAAATAGCAGCCAACGGGCAGAAGGGCGTAGAAATGATGGAGCAAAACCATTTCGATCTCGTATTGATGGACCTTCAAATGCCCGTGATGGACGGATTTGACGCCACCCAGGCCATCCGTAAATTCAGCAATGTCCCGATTATCGCCCTTACAGCCAATGCCTCAGTTCCCGAGCAGGAACGCTGCCTGAAGGTTGGAATGAACGATTACCTCACCAAACCATTCAAACCGGAAGAATTGTACGCCAAAGTATTGGGAGCCTTGTCGCTGGTACTCAACTGATTGGGAGCCCCGACACCTCCCCCCGGATAAAATTTTCCCTGCCCATTGTTCATTTTTTTTGAAAGTGTAATACATTTGCACCCGCCTTTGAAAAGGCAAGTTCTTAAAAGCACTTTTTCACAAGACAAAAGGCCTCCCTGGCTTCCCGAAATGAATTCGGGAGTTAGAGCGGCAAAAAGCAAATAGGCCTCCTTAGCTCAGCTGGTTAGAGCGGCGGACTGTTAATCCGTAGGTCCTAGGTTCAAGTCCTAGAGGGGGCGCCAAAGCCCGGTAGTTGAATACTGCCGGGCTTTTTTCGTGATAGCTGGTTAGAGCGGTCCCGAGCTTGCCTCGGGATTAATCCGTTCCGAAATGAATTCGGAACCTTAGGTTCTCCC
>JALWSS010000176.1 GCA_026993525.1 Saprospiraceae bacterium | reverse complement strand
TACCAGGGCCCGAACAACGACCGGAGCATGATCCTGTTCTTCACCATTCTGAAGCACCCGGAAAATGCCGCCCTGCTGGCCAACTTTATAGTGACGGAAAAACTACCCTGACAATTACCTGCACATCCAAAACACAGAAGGCCGGGTCTGTTTGCCCGGCCTTTTTTCATCTCATCGGCTTCGCCAAAACCTGCACGTAGATATTGCCGGCCCGGGCGATGCCCATTTCCGAGAATTGGGAATCCATGATGTTTTCGCAATGTCCCGGGCTATTCAGCCAGGTTTGCACGACCGCCCGGGGCGTATTGTAACCACTGGCGATGTTTTCGCCGATGACCCGCCAGCGGTAGCCGGCACGGCTGGCCCGCTGCCCCACACGTGTGCCTCCAGGGCCCCGGTGGGTGATGTATCCCCTTCTCCGAAGGTAGTCTGCATGTCCTTTTGCAATGCGGGTGAGGTGCTCGCTGAACCGCAACACTGGCGCTGGTGACATCCGTTTGTTTCCACACCGGCAGCCACGTACCCGGGCCTGGTTTACCAGCCGGAGGGCCTCAGCCTGCCAGGCCTCGGGGGCCTCAGACAGCGCCGCTTCATTGCGCAGCGAAGAAAAAGAGGAAAGGAAAACAAAGGTGAGGAGGTATGCTTTCATGGTTGATGCTTGAATGGGCATGCAAACGAAAGAGCTTCTCAACGTATTGGAGGGGCTTTGGAATTTTCGTCAGAAAGACTGAATACCCGGTAGTTTTCATCTTCGTAAAGCGGCGGCAACGGCGGCATGTTTCCTCCATCCCATTGTTTTTTGTTGATGAAGATGAAACGACAACCTTTGCTTCGCAACAGGTGGATGTAGTCCGGATCGAGAATCTCTGTCCGCTTGCACACCCAGCCCTTCCGGTGGGCAAAATACAGTTCATGGGGGTTGCCGTCTTCGGTGTAGAAGGCCACCAGGTCGTTTCTTTGCGACAGCGAGTCGGCAATGCTTTCCAGGCTGAGTTTGGGCATTTCATCCGCCCGGATTCGAAAGGCGTCCTGCTGGTTGCCGATGCCTTCGGCCAAAACCGCCAGGAGGAGCAAAATGCGCCATTTGACCTGACTGAGTTCACCAATGGCCACCGCCGCAATGAGCGACATCACCGGGGCATAGGGCACGATGTAATAGTTGTGGTGGTAAAAGCTGGCGCCGGCCTTGAACATGTAAAACAGGAAAACGAACGACAACAACAGCCACAGCCGGAGCAACAAGCGGTTTTTACGACGGAAAATCAGAACCAGCCCCGCCAGGTACAAACCGAAAAATGTGAAACCCTTGGTGGCACTCACATAAAAGCGCTCCGCCGTTTCGGGCAGGTCGGAGAGGATTTCCCGAAGGCCTGTCAGCAAATCCCGCATCGGGTAATGCTCGTAACCGTAGGTGCTCACCACGTGCGGTATCCAATAGAAATACCACCAGCCGGCCAGGGCCAGCATCACCCCGCCACCGGCAACGACGGCCAGCGTTCTTTTCAGTGGAACTTCCCTTGCGAAAACCGGCAGGCAAAGGGCAGCCAGCAAAAAGCCGGAGGGCAGTTTGCTCAGGGTGCCGGCCGTTGCGATTGTGAAGAACAAAGCGAAGTTGTACCACCTGCCCCGGTACAGGTATTCGAGCCCGAAATACAGGCCGGTCAAAACCAATGAAGTGCTGAAGGTGTCCGGCAGAATGGCCCGGGAATGCCCGAACCAGATACCGGCCAACAGGAAGACGGTGGAATGAAAGGCCAGCTTCCGGAGATGGGGCAGCCTTGGTTCGAGGTATTTTTTCAGCAAAAGAAAAAAGAACCAGACCCCGATGGAAGAGATGATCAGGTTGATGAGGCGGCCGTACCAGTGCTGCCAGCCGAAGGCCCTGGCAGCCAGGTAGATGCTGTAGTTGAAAAGCGGAAATTCCTTGGCGGTGATGCCGGTTAGATCACCGGCCATGTCCACCCGGGCATAGAGAATGTTGTTGTCCACCTCCAGAAAATTGCGGGCGTACATGTTGGTGGTGGCCTGGCGCCAGTTGTGGTTGCGCTCCAGCGGCGGGTTGGTGATGCCGTAAAGCCGCAACAGAAAAAACAGGACGATGAGGTGACCGGCCTTAATCCTTTTCAGGGTGTTCATTCTTTTCTTCTTTGCCGGAAAACAGGTTTCTGAAACCGGAGGGCAACAGGCTAATTTTCTTTCCCAACCATTTTTCTATGGTAAGCGCCAGCACAACATAGCCTTCGGTAATGCCGGGTGCAGGCACCACCGTCACAATAAAGAAAGGCAGCATGCGGGGAATGTCTTTGAGCTGCTCCAGCGCTTTTTGCAGTTCTTCTTCGCTGGGCCCCTCCTCTCCGGCGTTTTTGATCACCACCCGCTTGCCGTGTTTCACGAAGGTGACCATCATGTCTTTCGTCTCAACTCCTTCGGTAACAAAAGCCCAGAGCAGCTTCTGCGGCACCTTCAGCAACCTGGTGGCGTGCCGGCGCAATGCCCTGCCTCCTTTCTGGCTTTGTTCCAGAAGGCGCTGTTGAAATCCATCGAGTCGCTCCGTGGCTTTTTTGATCATTTGCCCTTTTTGATTCTATGATTGATGCCTGTGCAAATGTATTCGCTTCGAATGCTCATTGGTTGAAATTCCGGGATAAAGTGAGGAACTGATCCCGACATCCGTCGGATTGAGTGTACTGCAAAAACCTCTAAAAACCCTAAAAACCCATTAAAAACCTGGATTCCTTCGGAGAAACAATTCTTTGCAATGCACTCTTGTCTGAATTCATTTCTTTGGGAAGATGAGTTTTTCTTTATTTACGACCTTGATGCCCCAGATTGATTGTAAATGTATTCGCGGCAGTGGGGCAGTAATCCAAATACATAGCTATGGCTGCATTGTTTTTGTTGCTGATTATAGGTTTGGGAGTTGCCGGATTGTTTCTGGGTCTTAACATTCTGAAGAATTACAAACCCGGTCGCAAACGCATACAGGCAGACCTCAAACAGATGAAGGCCGAGCTGCAACCTCTGGTGAGTGAGCTGGTGCCCTGGAACAAAGAGGAATTGCAACAGCTCTCTCTCAATGTCATCAACAAAACCAGAAAGAAAGGGGTGGTGTACAATGCCAAAGGCGTGTTTACCTCCATCTATCACGAGCCGTTGATTGCCTGGTATTACAGAAAATACGTCTCTTCCAAAGAAGACTCCCTGCTTTACGTTCGCACTTCCAACCACGAATTCGTCTATCGCATAAAGGGCGATGAGGCGGAAATTTTGATTGACGACCGGTTCATCGGGAAAATTGACAGGGACGGCAAGCTGTACGATTACAAGAAAAAGCACTTGCTGGCGCAGATCAACAAAGGCTCCGGCCAATTGGCCCTGCCCGTCGTGGTTAATGAAAAGCCGGTTGGGGCGCTCACCAATCTTGAAAAAGCTCCGAAAAAAGTCAACCAGCGGGCCATGGAATTGGTGGCCGATATGGAACCGGAAGAAGAGAATCTCTTCCTGGCCCTGAGCCTGCTGGAGCTGGTGAAGGTTCACAAATGACGAGCCCCGCTTGCAGCGCCGAAAGGCGGTGGCTCCAGATGGAGCATTTCACACCTGCAACAAAAAAAATCCTTTGAATTCTGAACTTTCATAATGTATTCAATACATTTGGCGGACGATAGCGCTGTTCATGTGGACTGTTTCCAACCAGCACCAGGCTGTTGGATGGTATTTGAGCGTGTACATGAAAGCTAACTATGGACCCACACCTTGTTTAGCGTTTCAGGAGATATTTAAAGCGGCTTTTGTTGTGAGCATGGCTCTTCAAGTAGCTTGTTTACGATCTTGCGGCAACCTTTTCGGATTCTTTGCGTAACCAATTGCAAGTCCGAAAAGGTGACGTGCATATTCAATAATTGAGGATAAACACCCCAATTTCGGGAGAACAACTTCTAAACACCGAAACATGAACTTATCGACCCTCCTTTGTTCCCTTAATGAAGGGGACGGCCGGGAAAACTCCATTATTCCCGGATGGCTCCTCTTCTTCATCATTTTATTCCTGCTTCCATCCGCAAAACTCAAGGCTGAAGGTTCCAAAGATTTCTTTGGATACCCCGGTTACAGAATGTTTCTGGATACCCGGGATTCACAACAGCTGAAGGTGTATGTCAATGTTGGCGAGTACATCAATGTGGGTGCCAGCCATGTGGGTATTCAGGGCGGTTTCATTGCCGTGTACCGGCCCGATGGCACCTTGCACAGTGTGTTTGCCGATACCGGGGCTGTCACGGGTAAGGGTATCATCTTCAACAGTATTCAGGAGCTGAACGGCCCCACCGGAGGTGGTACGCTTGGTGGCCCCGGGTACGATCCTGGTGTGATTCAGGTTCAATCAGGTGAAGAGGGTATCTGGTCTGTTATTTTTGATTATCCCACATATTCCAACGCAGGCTTCAACAACATCCTGAACAACGCCCCCTGGACCCGCGCCAACAACCAGCCCAATTCCAGAAGGGTGGTGCTGGCATGGGACATTACCGTGTCGCAGAATGGGCCTGGAAATGAGGTGGGTTCCACCCTGTTGGAAGGCCGTGTTTATTCCAACGAACATATATCCCTCATCGATGGAAACGGTTTTACAACCTCTCCGACTTTCTATGTCCTCACCAGTGATGGATTCTTGTACCAGGTGGATATTACCGATGCCGACCCCTTCCGCTTTCCCATTTCCAGTAATTCGAGAGGCCTCGTCAAAGGCCTGACATTAGAGCCCGTGTACCAATCCCGGGATAAAAACTCTTTTATCAGAAATCACCTGCCTGCAACCTGGGTTGATTCGGTGTATCTGTATGAGCCCCAGGCCCGGGATTTTGGGAACCTCGTCAACAACAAGATATTTTTCAATCTTCCCGATACGGCCATGCCGTCATTGGCCAAGGTCACGGACATTTTCAGAAATGACTCACACCAGACCTGGCTGAATACCCAGTTGCAGTTGGCCCAGGTGGATTCCGTTTTCTTCAATGGAGCTGGTTGTGATCCCGGTTATATGGAATTTGGTTTGGGCGGGTTCTTTGCATTCAATCTGAATGTGAACGGCCGTGCAACGATCAAAATGGACATTGACAACAACGGCTCTTTTGACGATCCGGTGGATGTCACCATCTCCGGAGAAATAAATGCCCCTTCGGACACCCTGTTCTGGGATGGCACGGATGGAAACGGCGTGCAGCTTCCGTTCGGGAGTTACACCATTCCTTTCACCGGCAGCATCCGGTTTGGAGAAATTCACATTGCCCTTTCTGACGTGGAGAACAACTTTGGCGGGGTGACCTTCACCTGGATGAATGCCCCGCCCAACCTGCCCGACAGCTTGTTTTATTACGACCACAGCTTCATCGGCGGTGCAGTGAGTGGAGGTGGCACGCCCGGCAATCCCTTGCCCACCACCCAGCCATTCACATACATGTCCAATTTCGGAAACGACAAATACCTCGACCAGTGGACCTTCATCGAGGCACCACTGGATACCAATACTTTTGAAATAACGGTGGTGGAAAGCTGCCCCTGTTCCTATGCAAGTCCGCAACTGAACGTGCTCAATGCCAATCCGGCGGCCTGCGAAGGAGCAATGGCGTTGATGCAAGCCACCAACGACACCACCGGCCTTGGTCCGGTAACCTACCAGTGGTCGGGCCCCAACGGTTTTATCTTCGAAGAAACACTCGGCGACGGTGACACCAGTTCATTGTCCATTGCCAATGTGAGTGCTGCTGACGAGGGCGTCTATACCGTGGTGCTCTTGTCACAGGCCAGCTGTGGCGATACGGCAACCCTGAACCTCAGCATCAGTCCGACACCCGTCATCGGAAATGTGTCGGGCGGTGGTAATTTCTGTGCCGGAGATGCCACAACCATTACGGCATCCAATACCGTTGCCGGCATTCCATTTGTGACCTACAGCATAAGCGGCCCCAACGGAGTGGTGGCCACCGGAACCGCCAACGGTACCGATCTGATCCAGGTTATCATTGACCCGCTGACCGTGGATGATGCGGGCACATACACCATCGTACTGACCAGTGACCAGGGCTGCGTATCTGACCCGGCTACCATTGAAATCCTTGTGGAACCAACTCCGGTGATGGAAGCGGTACAGGGCGGCGGAGCATTATGTGAGAACGACGACATCGTGCTTTCTGCTATCAACACAACCCCGGGGATCAATACCATGATCTGCACCTGGACGGGACCCAACGGCTTTTTCAACCAGCAAAACCTCGGCGGTGCGGACACCACCAGCATTGAGCTGACCAACGTGACGGTCAGCCTTTCGGGAATCTATACAGTGGTTTGTGAGTCGAACGGTTGCACTTCTGCACCGCTGGATTTCACGGTGGATGTGAATGCGACACCGGAGATCAATGCCATCAGCCCGAACGGCACTTTCTGCGAAGGTGTTGACCTATTGCTGACCGCTCAAAACGTAACACCGGGCACCGGCCCGATAACCTACACCTGGACGGGACCCAACGGATTCATTTTTACCGGAACGGCTCCGGAACCCGGTCCTTTTGAAGCCTTGCTCACCAACCTGACGCTGGACATGGCCGGTGAATACACGCTGGTTTTGGAAACTGCCGCCGGCTGTCAGTCCACTCCGCAATCCGTTCAGATTGGGGTGGACCCGGCGCCCATTGCCTGCAATGGCGATGGCGAAGGGGATTACTGCGTCGGTCAAACGGTGACCCTGAGTGCTGAAAACTGCGCCACCGACACCAGCGCCGTGGCATTCACCTGGACGGGACCCAACGGCTTTGTGCAGGTAGGGGTGAGCGCGTCACCTTTTATTCTTGAACTGACAGATATCCAACTGAACCAGGCCGGCACCTACTGCCTGCAATTGCAAAGCGTAGCCACAGCTTGCACCTCCAATACCTTGTGTTTCGAGGTCGGAGTGGATGTGGGCCTCGTTATTGCTGACATCACACCCGACAGCACCTGGTGCGAAGGTGACGATGTGCTGTTGACCGCCACCAACACCTTGCTGGTAGCCAGCGATATAATCTACACCTGGACCGGCCCCAACGGATTCATTTTTACCGATACGGTGCCGAGCGACGGCGCACTTTCCGTGACCATCCCCAATATCCTGGTGGATCAGGCCGGGGAGTACATTTTGAATGTAATCTCTTTGGACGGTTGTGCTGCCGACCCGGATACTGTGGTCGTAAATGTTGATCCCGGCATCATTGACATGGCCATTTCCGGCGGCGGGGATTACTGTTCCGGGACGCCGGCCCAACTCATGTGTGCGGCTGAGAGTTCCGCTCCTACCATTGAATATGTCTGGACGGACAGCACCGGTACCGTTTTGCAGGTTGACACATTGCCGACGGGTGACACCTCAGTGCTGGATGTTCCGATTGTGATCGGTATGGTTTACACCTGCACCGCCACCGCCATTCCAACGGGCAATTGCTCTGACTTCCGCCAGGCCGTGGTAAATGTGATTCCAACACCTGAAATTACGGAAATCACTGCCTTCCCGGATACGGTGCTTTGTTCCAATGACACGCTGATCCTTTGCGGTCAGAACGGCGTTGCCGGAATTGATTTTGACTACACCTGGACCACGCCAAATGGCACACTGGTGACGGGAACGGCTTCCGGCAATGAGATCTTCTGCGACACTTTCGCACCAGTTGGTGATTACGGTTCCGGAACCTACACCCTGGTCATTTCCAACCAGGGGTGTTTGGATATGGCTTCCATTGACATTGAAGTCATAGAAGTTCCTACCTGTTCCACAATTACCGGCGATACCCTATTTTGCGAAGGGGACTCAACGATCCTGTGGTTCTGGAATACCAATCCTTTGCTCGACACCCTGGTTGCTGTTTGCATTTTTCCTGACAGTACGGTGGTTGTGGACACGATCTATTCAAACGACACTGTTTACGTCACTGTAGGATTGACAGGTACTTTTTGTTGCTATTTTGAATCACTGGGCGGATGTAGATCAGTCATGCAATGTGTGACTTTGTCAACCTTGGTCGTGCCCGATCCCGAATTGCCGGTGGATACCATAGAGTTGTGTGCCGGGGAAACCCTCGAACTGACGGCTACAGCAGTTACGACGATAACTGATACCATCACTTACACCTGGACGGGGCCTGGTGGATTCATATTTACCGGAACGGCACCTGCTACAGGTCCTTTCCCTGTAACTGACCCCACTCCTCAATCGGGCGCATATTGTTTGCAATTGAGCGTCACAGAAGATAGTGTAACCTGCTATTCTGATTCTGTTTGTGTTGAGGTCATCGTTCATCCAACGCCGGAAATTGACGGCATTGACGGTGGCGGCACTTTCTGTGAAAACCTGGATGTGACCCTCAGTGCCACGGTGACCATTGCCGACGGAAGTGACATGAGCTATGAGTGGACCTTCAACGGAATGACCATTGATACCGGCACGGTGGCAAGCGGCGAAACGCTGACCCTCGATGCTTCTGCCGGCGGCGAATACTGCCTGATCGTCACTTCGGATTTCGGCTGTGCAGACACTGCGTGTACCACCGTCAGCTTACAGACAGCACCTGATCTGCTGGAAGTTACCGGCGACGGTGAGTATTGCGAAGGCGAGTCGGTGGAACTGAGCGGCATGGGCACACCCGGCCCGGGCACGGTTACCTACACCTGGACCGGCCCCAACAATTTCGTGTTTACCGGAACGGCACCCAACGGCGGGCCATACACCGCCGTTCGCAACAACCTGACCCTCGATGACTCCGGGCTTTACTTCCTCGATGTGTTCCTCGACAACGGCTGCCCGGCGGATACGATACTGGCGGTAGAAGTGATCGTGAACCCCGTGCCTGTGGTTGATTCCACCATTGGCGACGGACAGTACTGTGAAGGTGAGCTCGTCACATTTGGTTATAGCATTGATGTTCATGGGGCGGATACCACTTATTACAACGTGAGTGGCCCCGGCCTTGACGCCAACGGTGTCCTCGTGAGCGATACGGTACTGTTGTTTGAGACGACCATCTCCCCGGCTACGGCGGGTACCTACACCCTCAGCATGATCACCAACGACAGTTGTGCGAGCCTGCCGGCATTTGTGGTGCTCAGCATCCGGGAGATTGACCCGGCGGTGCTCATGGCCTCCAACACCTTGCTCTGCATGGGCGAGAGCCTCCAACTGACTACCAATGAGCAGGTGGGGGCCGAGGTGACCTACGAATGGTACAAAGACGGCGTGCTCATCGCCTCCACCACCGAGCCCTTCCTCGACATCCCCGACCCGATGTCAGGGGTCTATACGGTGCTGGCACTGGTGGACGGCTGCTCTTCGCTGTCCAATGAAGTGACCATTGAAGTGATTCCGGCGCCTGATGCGGTGGATGACGCCTTCCAGGGTGAGATCAATGTGCCGGTCAACGGCAACATCCTCAGCAACGACAGTCCATCTGTGGGCGATGACATCGCCATCACCATCCTGACACAGCCGCAAGGAGGCACCCTGACGGTTGACGACAACGGCAACATGACCTTCACCCCTGATCAGAATTTCGTCGGAACGACGGAGTTCGATTACGAGATTTGCATGTTGGATTGTCCCGATCTGTGCGATGTGGCCACGGTGACCATACAGATCGTTCAATTGGAGTGCATCGTGCCCAACATCATCACCCCGAACGGCGATGGCGTCAACGACGTGGTGTTCATCGGTTGCCTGGAGGGCGAGTCCTTCCCCAACAACAGTTTCCGGGTGTTCAACCGCTGGGGCGATGAGATTTACAGCGCCGCACCCTACAACAACGACTGGGGCGGCACCTACGATAAAGGAAAGGAATTGCCGGCAGGCACTTATTTCTACCTGTTCCAGAAAGACAAGGACAACGGTGAGCCGGAAGCCGGCTACATCCGAATAGTGCGATAATCCCCGGAATCCCCATTGCCGGGCAACCGGCGAGTCCAAAACTCAAAATCAGAAAAAATGAAAAAGCTATTTTATACCCTTTTGGTTGTCATGGTAGCTGCCACGGCCTGGGGCCAAAGTGAGCAGTTGTTTACCCACTACATGTTCAACCGCCTCAATTTCAATCCTGCCTACGCCGGCAGCAAGGAAGTGCTGGATGCGGGCGCCATCTACCGCAACCAGTGGTGGAGTGGGATAGAAGGAGCCCCCCGCACCCTCAATGTGTATGCACACATGCCTTTTGCCGGTCGTCGGAATGGCTTCGGTATCAACCTCATCAGCGACAAGATCGGCCTCGACAAGGTGACCTCCATCGGCCTGAATTACGCCTACCGGATTCCACTGGGAAAAGCCAAACTGGCCATCGGCCTGAACGGGCGGTACGAAGGGGGCCGGGCGGACTGGACCCAGGCCAATGCCGGGGTGAATGTTCCGGATGTACGCATTGGCAACGATGCCGAAACGGAATCAACTTTCAATGCCGGTGCGGGTGTGTACTACACCCATCCCAATTTTTACCTGGGGTTGAGCGTGCCACGCTTTTTTCGCAACTCATTTTACACCATTGACAAAGACAAGTTCGGGGCGGATGTGAACACCTATTACCTCCAGGGGGGCATCATTACCCAACTGAACAGGAATGTGAAGCTGTACCCCAACTTGCAGATCCGATACAACCCGCATGCACCTTTTGACTTTGACGCCAACGTCAACGTACTCTTCTTCGATGCACTCATGCTGGGCGCCAACTACCGCTACCAGGACTCCGTTGACGGGCTGCTGATGTATTACTTCGACAATGGCCTGCACATCGGTGTGGCACTGGACTTCACCACTTCCGATCTCAACCAGGCCACCACCGGAAGCTACGAGATAATGGTGGGTTACACCTTCCCGTGTGAAGATTGCTACATCAAGAACCTGCGCTACTTCTAAGCGCGAACCCCGGTCAAACCACAGGAATAGAACCTAAAATCAACATCGCAATGAAAAATTACATAACCCTGATCTTCCTCAGCTTCGCAATGGCGCAAGTACTCAGCGCACAGCAGGATGTGGAATTGACCAATCTCAGGGACCTCAATACTGAACACCTGGAGTTCAGCCCCATCCCTTGGGGAGATGGAATTGTCTTCACTTCGTCAAAAAGCAACCGCTTCCTCAAATGCCCCGCCGACAATGCCGGAGAGTACACCGACCTGTTTTTTGCGAAGCGAAACGAGGATGGCAGCTTTGCTGAAAAACAAGCCCTGAAGGGCAAGGTGAATGGCAAATACAACGACGGCGCCGCCACCTTCAACACCCTGGGCAACAAGATGATCTTCACCCGCAACAACCTCAACGGCCGCAATGAGTACGATGTCATTGACCTCAAACTGTACACGGCCGACCTGGAGGACGGCCAATGGGTAAACGTGCAGGAACTGCCCTTCAACAGCGACGAGTGGAGTACCTGCCATCCAACCCTGAGCAACGACGGAACCCTGCTGCTCTTTGCCTCCAACCGGCCCGGATCGGTAGGCGGCAGCATGGACATCTGGGGCTCCCGCCTGGTGGACGGGCAATGGACCGAGCCTTTCAACCTGGGCCCCGAAGTCAATACCGACAGCACGGAAATCTTCCCCTACCTCGACAGCGATGGCAATCTCTTCTTTTCGTCAAAAGGACACGGCGGCAATGGCGGCCTCGACATCTTCGCAGCCTCCGCTGACGACAACGGAAACTGGAGCCTCGCCGGAAACATTGGCGAACCCTTCAACACCCCCGCTGACGACGTGAACTTCGTGGTCATCAACGACGGCACCGAAGGCTATTGGGCCTCTTCCGGCGGGCCTGAGAGCAAGGGACTGGACGATATTTACTATTTCAAGCGAACGCCTCAACCCATTGAGGCCATTGTTGTGGTGGTGGACGAAATCACCGGTGAACGCCTCGGCAGCGCCACCGTGAATGTGGAAACGACCGGCTTCGACGATGTGCTGAGCAACCTCTATGCAAAAGGCATCGAACCGCTCAACCTCACCACCGACACGGAAGGCGCAACCAAATTCGGCGTTTTGCCGAAGGCGAAATACAGCATCCTGGCTGAAAAAGAAGGCTACGAACCCGCCACCCGGACACCTACCGCCACCGAGTTGACGGAAAATCCGGAGTACATCATTCCGCTTCGCAAAAAAGTTTACCTGGCAAAGTTGACCGGCATTGTGGCGGATGCCGGTACCAAAGCCCGAATCCCGCTCGCCAATATCAAATTGAGGGACAAAAGCACCGGTGAAATCATCGAACTGATCGGCGACGGAAATGGCGAGTTTACCCGTGAGATCAATTGCGACCACGAATACGAAGTGATGGCCGCCAAAGAAGGTTACGATGACAGCGAATGGCTGCCCGTGGCTTTTGACGTGAACCGTTGCAAAGAAAAAGGCGAAGCCTCCGTGACCATTTACCTCAGGCAAAACATTGTCATTTACTTCCGCCCCATTTTCTTTGACTTCGATAAATACTACATCCGCAAACCGGATGCAACAGCCACCCTGGATTCCGTTGCGCAACTCATGAAACAATACCCGAGCCTGAAAGTCAACCTCATCGGAAATTGCGATGCCCGGGGCTCAACTCCCTACAACGATGTGCTGGGCGACAACAGGGCCAAAAGCAGCAAACGCTACCTGGTGTCAAAAGGAATCTCCGCCGACCGCATCACCACCAACAGCCTGGGTGAGCGCAAACCCATCAACGAGTGCGGCGACAACGTGTACTGCACGGAATCCAAGCACCAGGCCAACCGCCGTGTGGATGTCATCCCGGTGGAGTACGACGAACCCGGCGTGCAATTCCGAACCATGGACGTGAAAGTCTTCGCCTCCGGTGAGATACCGGAGCAGTGATGCACTGAAAGAAT
>JALWSS010000175.1 GCA_026993525.1 Saprospiraceae bacterium | reverse complement strand
TCCGGAACCAGCGTAGTTGCTGGCGCCGGACTCCGTCCGGTGCCTCATCTAGCCGGACTCCGTCCGGCATGTGAGCATTCAAATTTCCGTCGGAATTAATGAATTTGGGGTTTTTGCAGTGGACTCATTCCTCATTTCATCAAATACAGTTCACCTTTTTGGCTGAGGGGGATTCGTTTACCGTTGTTCACGATCTCGTAGCTGACCCACCAGGCATAGGTACCGGGTTGCAGTTTTTTGCCTTTGAGGCGTCCGTTCCAGCCGGTTTTGGGGTTGGAGGATTCGAAGAGGAGGTTGCCCCAGCGGTCGAAGACTTTCATTTGGAAGTTGAAAAGTTCGCAAGCCGGGTAGCTGCGAAATTCGTCGTTGATACCGTTGCCGTCGGGAGAAAAGGCGTTGGGGACGTAAAGGCAGGATTCACAGGGCCGCAAGGAGATGGCATCTTCGAAGGCGCAGCCGTTGATCAGCACGGTTATCCGGTAATCGCCCGGCCGGATCACCCGGAGTTTTGAATTTTGGCTGCCATCGTTCCAAATGAAACTGGCATCGGCAAGGGGTGGTTCCAGCCAGATCGCTTCATTTTCACAGATGAATTCGTAATCCGGCAGAATGGAGTCTGGCCGGAATTGGTAACTGATTTCAATGGTATCGCTTTTGAGGCAGCCGCTTTCGCCCACCTGCACCCAGTAGGTGCCCGGGTTGGTTGCGGTGTAGGTCGGATCCGTGCTGCCGTCCTGCCAGAGGTAGGAAGCGTTTTCTACGCTGGCATCGAGGATGGTTTTTTCTCCTTCGCAAAGCAACTTGTCATCGCCCAGGTCAAAGTCTATGTTCAGAAAATCCACCTGAACGGTATCTGTCACGATGCATTGGCCGGCGGTGGCCTCCGCCCAATAGGTTCCCGGTCCGGTCACCTCGATGAAACTTTCCGTGCTTCCCGTACTCCAGAAAAAGTCGTCGGCGAGGATTTGGGCTTGCAGTGTCAGGGTTTCGCCTTCGCACAAGACGGTGTCGTTGCCCAGGTCCATCGGCACTTCTCCCGGCACCTCCACGGCGATGGTATCCCGGGCCTTGCAGCCCTGGCGGTCGGCTTCCACCCAGTAGGTGCCGGCGCTGTTCACGGTCAGGCTGTCGGCAGTGCTTCCGTTTTGCCAGAGGTAGGTGGCATCGTCCACATCCGGGGCCAGTGTAAGGGACTCTCCGGCGCAGATCAGGGTGTCGTTGCCGAGTGAAAGTTCCAGGCTGTCGGGGGCCAGGCGGATGACCCAAAGGTCGCGCTGTCCTTTGTTGCCGGGCAGGTCTGTGTCTTCGGAAAGGGAGGAGCCGGCAGCGAAAAAGCCGTCTCCGGGGATGACGCCGGTGGCGTAAAACCGGTCGTCCTGGCTGCCGCCAAAGTTCTTTTCCCAGACGAGATTTCCGTCTTCGCCGAGTTTGATGAGCCAGCCGTCTTTGATGCCATAGTTGTTGGACACATCACCTGACTGAGAGGACGTGAAGCCCGACACCAGAAAACCGTCTTCAGCTTCGGCAATGCCAAAGGCCCTGTCTTCCTGGGCGCCTCCGTAGGTTTTGGTCCAGACCACATTGCCGTCGGAATTCAGGCGGAGGATCCAGCAGTCGTAGCTGCCGTTGTTGCCGGGCACATCGCCGCTGCCGGAGAGGGTGGTGCCGGTGATGATGCAGCCGCCATCGGGTGTGGCCACGCTGTTGTAGGCTCTTTCTTCGAAAGGGCCACCGTAGTTCCTGGCCCAGATGAGGTTGCCGTCAGGCGAAAGTTTCAGCACCCAGTAATCGTAGAAACCGATGTTGCCGGTGATGTCTCCATCGTCAGAAAAACTGGAGCCGGCGATGAGCAGGTTGCCGTTGTCAGCCAGGCTGGGGGAATAGGCCCAGTCGGCCAGGCTGCCGCCGTAGGTTTTGGACCAGAGCAGGTTTCCGTTGTCGTCAATTTTAAATATCCAGTAGTCGAAATCGCCCTGGTTTTGCAGCAGGTCGCCGTCGGTGCTCTGTGTGTAGCCTGCCACTACAAAGCCGCCCGGAACTGGGATGATCTTTTCGGCGCTTTCATTGCCGGAGCCGCCGAAGCACCTGGCCCAGATGGCATTGCCCGAAGGGCCAAGGCGCAAAATCCAGACATCTTCCTGGCCGTGGTTGCCTGCCACCTGGCCGTCTGTGGAGCTGCTGCTGCCGAGCAGCAGGAGGTCGCCACCCGGCAGTTCAAGTACCGATTTTGCAATTTCATTGGCGGAACCGCCGTAGTTTTTTTCCCACAGGATGTTGCCAGCTGAATCGAGTTTGAGCAACCAGTAATCCCGGTTGCCGAAATTGTTGGCGGGGTCGCCGTCGGGGCTGTTGCTGTAGCCGGCCACCAGCAGGCTGCCGTCTGAGGTGTGAATGGCGGTGTTGGCCTGCTCGTTTGCGCTGCCACCGAAGTTTTTGCTCCAAAGTGGAATGACGCACTCCTTTTGCTGGGCCAGGCATTGCGCAGCGAGGAAGAAAAAAACAACCGAAAACCGAAGGGCGAGTGATGGCATGTGAGCAGGATTAGGCGGCAAATTTAACCGCCCGGTGGTGGCGAGTGCCTGCCTGCCTCTTTTTTATTCATCGTCGCAATGACAAAACACGGTGGATGATATTTGCCACGGGACAATTTCTGCTGTTGATTGGCAGGGCCGTTTTATATCTTTGCCCGAATCGCATCATACTCACACAACCGAATAATTTGCCTGCATGCAACAAAACATGAAAGCCATCTTCGGAAACGGCGACCTGGACGAGAAGTCCGTGAATTTTCTGGTGGCTGCTCTCGAAAAAAACAACCTGCCCGGTTTTGATTACCTGGAATTCAAACTGGCCGTCGGAAAACTCCGCCAACTCCACATGGACGAGGAAACCGCCATCAAGTCTGCATTTGCCACGGCGTCCACCGTTGGCCTGACCAAAGAAACCTTGCTGAAAACCGGAAAGCATTACCTGAACGTGCTGGACAATGAGAAAAAACAATTTGACCAGGCACTGAAAAAACAGCTCGAAAAACGGGTCAACAGTAAAAAATCAGAGGTGGAAAAGCTGCAAGCCCAGATTGGAAAATGGGAGGAGGAAATCAAAAAGTTGCAGCAAAACATCGCCAAAGCCAAAGAGATCATTTCAAAGGCCGACAGCCAGATAAAAGCCGAAATGAACAAGATTGATACCACCCGGAAGAATTTTGAAACCACCCACAAAAGCATTCTTTCTCAAGTGGCACAGGACCTCGAAAACATCGAAAAGTACCTGTGACCAAAAGCCATCGAAAAAACAATTGCTATGAACTGCAAAGAGGGCACACAAATCATCGTTGACCAGATGACCGAGGTACTCGGCAAGCTCGATGCCGGACCCTATGCCCAACCCCTCCAACTTTTCAACGGGTCCACCATCGGTCAACACTTCCGGCACATCATAGATTTTTACGGCTGCCTGGCACGCGGCCTGAACGACGGCCGAATTGATTACGCCAAACGGGAGCGGGACAAGAGAATTGAAACCGATCCCGGCTATGCTTCGGAAATGTTGCAGGTGTTCACGGAAGAAATACGGCATTGCGACGAAAACACTGATGTGCTGATACTGGCCGATTTCAGTGCCGACCTGAATGCCGAACGCCCCGTGGTGAAATCAACCCTGGCCCGTGAACTCATGTACGCCTACGACCACGCCGTGCACCACCTCGCCATGATTAAAATGGGCCTTAAAACCATCAATGCCGACATCGAGGTGCAGGAAGAACTGGGCGTGGCCCCTTCAACACTGAAATATTGGAAGGAAAAGGGGAGGAATTGAGCCCCGATGCCGATCCCCAAGAATTTCGGGACGGCATGGGGCTCAGTTCCTCAGTTCCTCAATTCCTCAGTTCCCCGTCTGGCCTGCCTGCCTGTCGGCTAGACAGGGCGCCAGCCGGACAGGCTCAAATCCTCATCCTCAATGGACTACTACTGCTACGAAGTGAATTGCGAAGCGAAGGATACAGAAGCCTTGTTGGGTTTGCTCAGCGGCTTTCCCTTTGAAGCCTTTGAAGAATTGGAAAGCGGCCTCAAAGCTTATTTGCCGGCCTCGATGCACAATTCAACTTTGCAGGCAGAAGTGGAGGCCATCGGGCATATTCTTCCATTTGAATTGGAGGTGACCTTCGTGAAGGGCGAGAACTGGAACGAGGTGTGGGAATCCAACTTCCATCCGGTTGTGGTGGATGACTTTTGTGCGGTGCGGGCGGGGTTTCACCCGCCGGTGACGGGAGTGGCGTACGAGATCGTCATTGATCCTAAAATGGCCTTTGGCACCGGGCATCACGAAACCACCTTTGCGGTGATGAAGATGATGAGGGAGGTGGATTTCAGGGGCAAAAAAGTGCTGGACTACGGCTGCGGTACCGGCATCCTGGCTATACTTGCCTCCTTTTTGAAAGCTGCTGCCATTGATGCTGTGGACATTGAGGAGCCGGCTTATGAAAACACCCTTGACAACTGCAGGATCAATGGGGTTGTCAATGTAAATGCCTTTCACGGTGATTTGGGTGCGGTGCCTGCCGGTAAATACGACATCGTACTTGCCAATATCAACCGCAATGTAATTTTGGGCTCTCTGGCCTCGTTACACGCCCGGCTTGACCAGGGCGGTCTGTTGATCACATCCGGCTACCTGGTGGAGGATGGCGAGCGCATGGCCGACGCTTTTCATGAGCACGGTTTTAGTGTAAGACAGGTGGCCCGCAACAACAACTGGCTGGCCGTTGAATGTACCCGACTGTAAACCTTACTTCTTAAATGAGACTTTTCTCCTTCTTAGCAATTCTGTTTCTGGTTTCACAACTCTCTCAGGCTCAACGATTAGAGGCATTTTCCGAAGGGCAAAACAAATACCTGGAAGAACTGAAGGCCTACATGACGGCCTCCAAAAACAAGAAGATGGAGGACCTGTACGAGACCTTCGGGAAAAACGTCAAATCTGGTGTCTTTACTCCTGAGGAAGTGGAACAAACACGCCTGACCGGCAACCTCATGCTGGGCCTGCGCATGACCGCCAACCCTTATTTTACGAGGTACCTGCAAGTGCTCACCGTGATAAAAAATGCGGAAAACGGCCCGCAACGTTTCAGCAACTGGCACCAGGTGCTCGACAGCATGCTGGTAAATGTTGAAAACCGCAAGGTGAAACCCGTCAGCGATTTCCTGGAATTCAGCTTCTATTTCTTCGATAAAAACGCCATTGATTATTCCAAAGTGGGCACCACCTGGCTTGCCGATGCCACTGACTACAAGCTGGTTTTTGAGGAAAAAGAGCCCCGGCTGATCTACGACGAACTGAACCTCATCGCCACCCGACGGGAGGATTCCATCGTCATCGAGAACACCCGTGGGGTATTTTATCCTTTTCAGCAAATCTGGAAAGGTGAAGGCGGGCAGGTTACCTGGGAGCGCTTCGGCCTCGATCCGGAAGTGCGGGCCGAACTGGGGACCTATGAAATTGAGACGAAAAAGAGTTTGTACGAAGTGCCGGAAGCCAAAATGTACTATCCGCTTTTCTTCGGCAACAAACCGGTGACAGGAAGATTCTCCGACAAGTTGGTTTCTCAAAACCTGGCGACGGGTGGCTCTTACCCCCGCTTTGAATCCAGAGAGGAACTGATAGCGATCAGAAACATCGGTGAGGGCATCAGCCTCAAAGCCGGTTTCAGGCTGGAAGGAACCACCGTTTACGGTTTTGGCAGCAGTGACACCAAGGCTGTTTTTGACCTCCGCAACAAAACCGGGGATCTGGTGTTCCGGGGCCGTTCAAGACTTTTTACCGTCAGACGGGAAGAGCGCCTGGCAGGCGAAGGGGTGGAAGCTACCATCTATTTTGAAACAGACTCCATCTATCACCCTTCGGTAAACGTCCGTTTTGATATTCCGAAGCGCTCCCTGCAGTTGACGAGGGGCAACCGGGGCTCTGACCGGAACCCGTTTTATTCCTCGTTCCACAACATCAACATGGACGTGGATCGCATTGATTTTCTCATTGACAAAGACAGTATTTATATCAACAAGCGGGGCCTCGGCTACAACAAAAGAGAAGTGCCCGTGGTGTTTGAGTCGTTGAATTATTTCGAAGAAAGTGATTACCGCCGTCTGCAAAACATCGCGACGACAAACCCGATTGCACTGCTCAAAATTGCTTACGAAGAAACTGGTGAGCGGGTGTTCGACGCCGACCGCCTGGCCCGCAAACTGAACCCCAATTTCAGCGTGGAGAACATCAACTCGCTGCTGTATGACCTGGTGTCAAAGGGCTTTGTGAACTACGACGCTGAAAAAGAGCAGGTGGAGCTGAAGGACAAAGTCTTTCTCTATGCCGATGCCAGCCAGAAAAAAGTGGATTACGACAACCTGAAGATCGTTTCCGAAACCAAACAAACCAATGCCGAATTCGACCTCATCAACCAGATCATGCAGATCAACGGCGTGACCAGCATGGAGCTGAGTGCCTCGCAACGGGTGGGGCTCCGACCCTTTGGCAACAGCATCCGGATGCACAAAAACCGGGATTTTGACTTCGACGGGCGCCTCTTTGCCGGCTTCACCGCTTTCAGCGGCAAAGACTTCCACTTTGAGTACGACAAGTTTCAGGTGGTCATGGATTCCGTTCGATTTTTCGACTTGTTTTTACCGACGGGAAAAGTGAGCAAGACCGGACAGCCTGAGGCCAGGTCCATCGGTTCCAGAATAGAGCACCTGACCGGCGTGTTGCTGATAGATGCTCCCAACAACAAATCCGGTAAAGACGACATCGAGATATTCCCCAACCTGGAGAGCAAGGAAAATTCCTACGTCTTTTACGACTATGAAGGCACCAAAGGCGGGGCTTACAAACGGGACAGCTTTTATTTCAAGCTGGACCCCTTCAGCCTGAAACGATTGGACAAGATCAGGACCAGCGACCTGGAATTTGACGGGGAGATGGTTTCGGCGGGCATTTTTCCGGTGTTCCGTGAAAAGCTGATGTTGCAGGAGGACACTTCGCTGGGTTTCATCACTTCCACGCCCGCCGAAGGATTTCCGACCTACCAGGGCAAAGGCAACTTCAAAGGCGAGATCAGCCTCAGCAACAAGGGTTTCCTGGGATCGGGTACGCTCAGCTATCTGGGGGCTGTGGTCAACAGTGAAGACCTCGTATTCAAACCCAGGCAGCTCACCGGTAGTGCCCGGGAGTTCAACCTGGCGGAGACCCGGACGGCCCAACTGGAAGTGCCCAAAGCCCATGGTGTGGATGTGCAGATAGACTGGCAACCCTACCTGGACAGCATGTACGTGACCTCCAAAGAAGCGCCTTTTGAGCTCTTTCAGGAAGGACTGCACACCCTGAAAGGAACGCTCATACTGACGCCGGGTGGCCTGAAAGCCCGAGGCCTCTTCGACTGGGACAAGGCCACCATGAGCTCCGACCTGTTCAGCTTTGGACATTTCTCCACACATGCCGACACCACCGACCTCAAGATCAAGGCTTTCAACACGGATGAGCTGGCACTGACTACCAGTGGCCTGAAAGGCGATGTGGACTTTGTGGAACAGAAGGGCACCTTCAAGGCCAACCAGGAATTTCTCACCACCACTTTGCCTTACAACCAGTACGAAACCAGCTTCAATGAATTCGACTGGGACATGAAGGCCGAAACCGTGACCTTTAAAACCCTGGAGGGGAAACTTGGCAGCTTCCTCAGCATCCATCCCGACCAGGACTCCCTGCGGTTTCAGGGAAAATCTGCCATGTACAACCTGAAAACCAACCTGTTGCAAATCGGCGGCGTGCCGCACATCGTGGCTTCGGATGCCTTCATTTATCCTGAAAACGGCGAGGTGGAAGTGCAACCCGGTGCGGTGATCACCGAGCTGACCAATGCGCGCATCGTTGCGGATACGGTCAACAAATACCACGTCATCAACAAGGCCAGGGTCAAGGTTTTGGGACGAAAAGAATACCGGGCCAGCGGTTTTTACGAATACAACATTGGCAACAAAAAACAGGAGATTGAATTTGCCGAGATCATCGGAACCAGGGTAGGCGAAGGCCGCCGCTCTGAAAAACGATCGGTGACCCGTGCCATCGGAGAGATCAGGGAAAGCGACCAGTTTTACATTGACCACAAAACCCTCTTCCAGGGCACCATCAGCCTGGCCGCAGACAAGCCTCAGCTGGGCTTTCAGGGCTTCGCAAAATTTGAGTCCAAATCCCTGCCGACAAAGCATTGGTTTTCGGTCAACTTTGAAGGTGACAAAAACGACCTGGCCATCAGTTACGACACCCCTTTGAATCCCGAAGGGGAGCAGTTGCACACCGGCCTGTACCTGAGCAAGGAAACGGCTTCCACCTACCCCAGGATCATGTCGCCGCTGTATTTCCGGAAGGACCGGGCTGTGTTGCCGGTGACCGGCATTGTGCAATACGACGAGAAAAAAGACGAATTCATCTTCGGCGATTCGCTGAAGGTGATGGGTGGCCCGGCGGTGTACAAAGGAAACAGGCTCGTGTATGAGAACCGCACCGGGAAAATCGAGATGGAAGGCCGGTTCAATCTGGGCAGTGCCCTCAAAAATTGCAGCGTGGCAGCCGCCGGTAGGGCTGAAACTTCCTTCGGTGAAACAATCGTGGATACCCTGATGGGAACTTCGGCCATGAGTTCCGAGACCACTGCCGAGTTCATGTTGGGCATTACCTTGAACGTGCCGGACAACCTCATCAAAATCATGTTGCAGGATTTCCAGTCCAGCACCTTCGATGCCAAACCGATCGTGTTTGCGAAAGACATGCCCTTTTACCGAAGGGCAGTGTCGGAACTCTTTGCCGCAAACAGCCAGATGAAACAGGTGATAGACGGCATCAGCACAGGGTCGCTCGTCATTCCGAAGAAAGAAAATCCTTTCACGGTGCTGTTTGACAAAGTGCCCATGACCTGGGACCGCGATTACCAGTCTTTCGTCTCAACGAAAAACAAAATCGGACTCATGACCGTGGGCGGTGAATCGGTCAACTCGGAAGTGGAGGCCTACATCGAGGTGAAAATGCCCACCAATGAAGACGACCGCCTGTACTTTTACATCAAGTCGCCCAGCCAACTGTATTACTTTTTTGGCTACAAACAGGGCATCATGAACATCTTCTCAAACAACACCCGCTTCATGGATGAACTGTTGGGCATGAAGGCCAAAGACCTGATCATCAAAACTTCCGACGATGAGATTTATGAAATTGCCCCGGTGGAAGAAGGAACTGCCCGTGCCTTCCTGAATCGGATCAAAGCCGTGCAAAAACAATAAGACACCCGGAAAACAACGCTTGTCAACCATGCACTTCATCGTTTTTGACCTGGAAGCCACATGCTGGGAAGGGGAGCAACCCTCCATGACACAGGAAACCATCGAGATCGGTGCGTTGAAAATTGACCGCTTCGGTGAGGTGCTGGGCAGCTTCAGCAGGCTCATCCGGCCTAAACTCCATCCCATTCTTTCACATTTCTGCCGCCAGCTCACCACCATCGGTCAGGTGGAGGTCAACCGCGCAGCTTCATTTCCCGAAGTCATTGACGATTTTCAGGAGTGGTGCGGCCTTTTCGATGGTGACGAATACCTGCTCTGCTCATGGGGCAGCTTCGACAAGCGCCAACTGACCAGCGACTGCCGCCTCCACGACCTGGACGATGACTGGCTGGAGTCGCACATCAACGTGCGCCGCCAATACCACGACCTGAAAAATCTTCGAAAATACAAGGGCCTCAAAAGGGTGGTGGAAGCGGAAGGATTTGAATTCACCGGCACCTACCACCGAGGCCTTTCCGACGCTCAAAACCTGGCCAAAGTCTTTGTGAAATACATTGATATGTGGCGGTACTGAGGGGAGGCTTTTTGATGAGGTTTTTTTGATGAGGTTTTTGAAGGTTTTTGAAGGTTTTTAGGTTTTTGGTTCCGAGCTGTCCCCGGCTTGGGTAAGCCCCGCCCCAATCCCCGCAATCCCGTAATCCGCCAAATCCGCCAAATCCGAGATTCAGACAATTAAAACAATGTCAGAATCGCGGATGAAAAGGATTTTTGGATTTCACAGATCGGGGCACCGGTCGGGAGACCGGCGCCAGCGGGAGACCGGCGCCAGCGGGGTTTTTAGAGAAAAGCAAAAGGGAGGATTCAGAGAGTCCTCCCTTTTAGGTGGTCTGGATATTGTGCGGCGGAAATGTAAATGCCCGTCAGCTTTTTTTCAGCTCTGCGTAATACTGGTAATAGTAGGGGATGGTCTCAATACCCTTGTAGAAATTGAACAGTCCGTAGTGTTCATTGGGCGAGTGGATGTCGTCGGAATTGAGTCCGAAGCCCATGAGAATGCTGTCCACATCGAGTACATCTTTGAACAGTGAAACGATGGGGATGTATCCACCTTCCCGCTTGGGAATTGGCGCTTTGCCGAAGGTGGTAGCCATGGCTTTGTGGGCGGCTTTGTATTCTGGAGTGTCAATTGGCGTTACGCCCGGCTCACCGCCGTGCATGCGGGTCACATCCACTTTAACGGATTTGGGAGCCAGTGAGCGGAAATGGTTTTCGAAGAGGTCATAAACCTTTTCGCTTCGTTGGTAGGGCACCAGGCGCATGCTGATCTTGGCTTTGGCCCATGAAGGCAGAACGGTTTTGGAACCCTCGCCGATGTAGCCGCCCCAAATGCCGTTGCAGTCGAGCGAGGGGCGAATGGAAACACGCTCCATGGTGGTGTATCCTTCTTCTCCCTGCACCTCTTCTATACCGAGGTCCTTTTTCCAGGCTTCCAGGTCAAAGGGGGCCTGGGCCATGGCTTCCCGTTCTTCCGGAGTGGCCTCCAACACATCGTCGTAAAATCCGGGTACGGTGATCTTCCCTTTTTCGTCAATGAGTTTGCTGATCATGGTGGCCAGCACGTTGATGGGGTTGGCCACGCCACCGCCGTACACCCCTGAATGGAGGTCGCGGTTGGGGCCGGTCACTTTCACTTCCAGGTAGGCCAGGCCCCTGACACCGGAAGTGATGCTGGGCACGTCGTTGGCAATGATGGACGTGTCAGAACAAAGCACCACATCGCAAGCCAGGCGCTCTTTGTTGGCCTCCACCCAGGGGCGGAAACTTGGCGAGCCGACCTCCTCTTCACCTTCCACGCAGAATTTGATGTTGCAAGGCAAATAGTTGTTGGCCACCATGGCTTCAAAAGCCTTCACGTGCATGAAAGTCTGGCCTTTGTCGTCGCAAGAGCCGCGGGCGAAGATGGCCCCATCCGGGTGGATGTCCGTTTTTCTGATGGTGGGTTCAAAGGGCGGTGTTTCCCACAACTCCAGCGGCTCAGCCGGTTGCACATCGTAGTGGCCGTAAACGAGAACCGTGGGCAGAGACGGGTCCACCATCTTCTCTGCGTAAACGATGGGATAGCCCTCTTTTTTCTCGCCGTTCTTTTCATAGCTGGTGGGGCAAACTTCTGCTTTGTCAGCGCCGGCTTTGAGCAGGCTTTCTGCCACTGCTTCGGCGCAGCGCAGCACGTCGTCTTTGTGTTCGGGTTTGGCGCTGATGGAAGGGATGCGCAACAGCTCAAACAACTCTTCCAGAAAGCGGTCTTTGTTCTGTTGGATGTACTCCTGTACTTTTTGCATGGTCGTTATTCGGTTTGTACCGGCCGGGCCGGTTTTTTACATTGATATACTCAACTCAAAGTGGTTTGAGAATAATCCATCGCTCACGTCAAGTGTGGATGGGGAGTTTGGGCGGCGTACGCCGCCCAAACCACTTCGTTTTGAGTATAGTTTGATCAACGGCCAGGCTGCCTGACCGAAGAAGGCCAAAGATAGCAATCCGGCATTACTGGTCATTAAGCCATTTCCGTTTATTCGGTGATAATGATCATGTCCCGTTGACAACCCCTGCTCAGCGTTGCGAGATGAGCAGCATCGGCGAACGGCGCTCAACCCGCAATGCCTTGCGACACTCCTCCCCGAACCTTCATGATTCGGTAATGGAATCTACAAAACGAACTGTCTTCTAAATGACAATTTTGTCTCTTTTTTTTTTTTTAGTGTCTTCCCTTAAATTAGCAGGGTTAACTTTTCTTCCTCACCTAAATTGTTTCAATCATGAAAGCAAAGCTACATTGTACACTGCTCTTCCCATTGCTCCTTTTTCTGATCTTGAGTGCCGGCTGTGACAGAAGCTCCGGTACGCTGTCAGACTACACCATTACCGAAGCTGCAAAGATTGTTTCAGATTACAACGGAGAGAAATTTCCGATGACAAAAGCTGAATACCTGTCTGGAAATATTTCCATTCGCACTGCTGATGACGGTGATATCATCATATTCCTGAATTGGGATAAAAAGAACCCTGACAAGGCCCGGTTTTATGTGCTTCAAAGAGATGCAAAGGATGGCGACAGCAAAATAAGCGTTGATTATGAAGATGCCCAATTGCTTTTTTTTGAAAATAATGTCATCGTAAATCCGGTCAAACAAAAAGATGTTTTTTTGTTCGTACTCAGGGGACATGCCGACGAAAAGCACCTGACCCGGTTTGATTTCACCGAGGCCTTCACGGGGTATGGTTTGCTGATCTACAATTCCGTATATCTGGATTTAATCCCGGAAGTGCCGGATGGCGATTTTAACTCCATTTTTGCCATGATGAGCCAGGGGTAGAAATATGTTGACAAATGAACTTTTCGTTTAGAGGGGTTTAGAGGGGTAAGCGAGGCAGTCTGAATTACCCCGTTTAGTTGCCTTGTTTGCTGATACAATTTTGGATTGGTCACGGAACCTGAATATTTCTTATAGCTCATTCATACATGAGTCATCCCGAATTTTGGGAGACTTGGTAGAAAAAGGCCTTCTGTGTAACTTCGAGGAAATTTCACAATCTTCGAAACACGCAGAAGGCCTATGTTTTTACGATTACTGCAAGATAAGGAAG
>JALWSS010000174.1 GCA_026993525.1 Saprospiraceae bacterium | reverse complement strand
CCCTACACCCTACACCCTACACTCTACTCCCTACTCCCTACTCCCTACTCCCTACTCCCTACTCCCCCGTCTGGCCTGGCGCCAGCCTGTCCGGCGGCCAGACGGGCCGGACAGGCTACTCCCTTTGTACGGCAAGTGACGTCTCGCCAGGCTCGACTTAACACTTGCCGGAACGGGGAGATGAGGAATGAGGGATGAGGGATGAGGAATGAAAAGCACACAGGTCAATTCCGGGGTAGCGCCCCCAACTCTACACCCTAAACCCTAAACTCTACTCCCTACTCCCTTTGTACGGCAAGTGACGTCTCGCCAGGCTCGACTTAACACTTGCCGGAACGGGGGAACGGGGGGGATGAGGGATGAGGGATGAAAGGAGCTAGCTACCCCAAACCCTACACCCTACACCCTAAACTCTACTCTCTACTCTCTACTCCCTACTCCCTACTCCCCCGTCTGGGGAATGAGGGATGAGGAATGAGGGATGAGGGATGAAAGGAGCTAGCTACCCCAAACCCTACACCCTACTCCCTACTCCCTAAACTCTACTCCCTACTCCCTACTCCCTTCCTCCGGCATTTTTCATAAAACTTGTGGAGTTGGTCGTTGAATCTGCTGACGTGGAAGTGGTAGTCGCTTTTCCAGTTTTTGTCTTTTTTGAAGATGAGCACGATGCCCTCCCAGAAGCTGACATTTCCGGAGGTGGGGAAGGGTGCCGGCAGGTCTCTGAAGTTGAGGTCCATGCCGATGAGGCTTTTGCGTTGTTTCATGCCGCTTTTGCTGCCGAAGCGGGCCAGGCGGAAAGTGCGGCCCTGTAATGAAAGGTGTGGATCGACTTGCAGGCTGTCATTCAGGAAAAAGCCTTCTTTTTGTCCATTTTTCAACAGGTAGGTGGCTGTGTCGTACATGAAGAGCACGTCGGTAAAATCGAAGTGTTCGCGGAAGGCAGCCACGAGGGATTTGTTTTCGGTTTCATTTTCCCGACGGGTATCATCCAGCATTTTTTTCAGGCGTGTGCGGTATTTTTCTTTCAGGTTGGGAGTGGCCAGTTGCCCTTGCAGGGCTTCAATTTTGCGTTGGTCAGAGCGGAGTCTGACCACCAGCACCCCATTCTTCAGGTCCTGAATGGCCGCAGCTGCCTGTTTCCACCGGTTGGTATGGCCCACGGTATCGAAGGGTTCTGTCCAGTTGCCTTCCTGGGCATGCAGGCAGGGTGTGGCAGACATGAAAATCAGAAAGATAAATGTGCGGAGGAGGCTGTTCTTTTTCATTGCTCATTGACTTGGGTCAGCGATGGCAGTGTACCGTTTTCAGCAAAAGCCCGCCACACGGGGTCATCGGGCAGGGGTGCTTCCAGCGTTAACAATTCTCCGGACACCGGGTGCCTTATGGTCAGTTTCCAGGCGTGGAGGTGGATGCTGCGGTCTTTGTTGGAGCGGCGAAAGCCGTATTTCACATCGCCTTTGATGGGGCAGCCGATGGCCGCCAGTTGGGCGCGTATCTGGTGGTAGCGGCCCGTTCGGGGAATTATTTCCAGGAGGTGGTAGTTTTCGATGCTGCCCAGCACCTGGTATTCCAATACGGCCTCCTTTCCCTTTTCTTCGTCAACGATGAGGGCTTTGTTGGCCTTGCTGCTTTTTCTCAGAAAATGCCGAAGGGTACCCGACTTCTCGGGCGGCATCTCACCCACCGCGGCGAGGTAGGTTTTGCCGGCTTTCCGGTTTTTAAACTGTCCGCTCAGGTGGGCGGTGGCGCTGTCCTTTCTGCCAAAAACGACCAACCCGCTGGCCGGCCGGTCAATGCGATGGACGGGGAAAAGCGTGCGTTTGCACCAGGCGCTTCCCAGTTGTATCAATGCCGGGTCGCCCGTTTTATCTGTCTGCACGGGGATGCCCGGAGGCTTGTTGAAGACGATGAACTGGTTGCACTTGAAAACGACCCAATCGCCAATGTTGCCAACTGTGCTCAAATCGGGGTTCATTTTATTTCTTCGTAATCAATGTATTCCCCTTCGTCAATCGGGTCATTATTCTGTTGGTCAAAATAGTCATGGCGGGTATTCCTTTCAGCCAGGGCTATATTTTTCTGCACCCAACGGTACACGAAATAAAGCACCAGCCCCCAGATCAGCAGTTTGGTCATATCGAGTTACTTTTTTGCAAAGGTAACAAGCCCTGCTCAGCAGAGAGGGGGAGAAGTGGTTGTCATGGCTGGATTTTGAGAAATGTCACCCACCTTGCCCCAACAACTCCGGCTACCGGACCCTCTCAACATTGCCAGGGGTTTGGCCGAAGGAGCAACAATTCAGAATGCACTCAACACCGCCCACAGAATACATGATTAGGTGAGCCCCCTGATAAAGGGGCATTTCCAATCCCGATCCCGGGACGGAAAACTGATGAACAGCAAAAAAAACTCAATCCCGAGCTTGCCTCGGGACAAAAACCTCAAAAGGCGCAAGAAGAATTCAGGAGCTGACCGAAAGTCAGCGCCTGATGGGGTCCCAATCCCTAGCTTGCCTCGGGACAAAAACCGCAAAAACCGCAAAAACAATTCAGGAGCTGACCGAAAGTCAGCGCCTGATGGGGGCCCAAAAACCTTATAAAAACCCTCTAAAAACCTTCTAAAAACCGCAAGAAGAATTCAGGAGCTGACCGAAAGTCAGCGCCTGATGGGGGCCCAAAAACCTTATAAAAACCTTCTAAAAACCTCAAAAACCCCCCTAACCCCCTTAGCTTTGGGCGTTTGAGAACAAAGTGAACACCAGCGAATCACCAATTTTATGAAGCTGAAAATATGTGGCGCTGCCAGAGAAGTGACGGGTTCGGCGCACCTGCTGACCCTCGATGACGGTTTTACCATTTTGCTGGACTGCGGGCTTTACCAGGGCAACGACGATTTCATGGCGGGTTTCAACGAAGAATGGAAATTCGACCCGGAGGAAATTGACGTTGTGGTGTTGTCTCATGCGCACATTGATCACAGCGGGCGCCTGCCCAAACTGGTCAAGGACGGTTTCAACGGCAAGATCCATTCGACCCATGCCACGCGCAGCCTCTGTGCCATCATGCTGCTCGACAGCGCCTTCATTCAGGAACGGGATGCCGAATTTCACAACAAAAGGCGCCACCGTTTTTCCGAAGGGAAGAAAAGCAAGAAAAAAAAGCCCCTCTATACCCGGCAGCACGTAAAAGCCACCATGAACCTCTTTGAGGGTCACGGCTATGGCCGCAGGTTTCACATCCACCCGAAAGTGCAGGTGGAGTTCAGGGATGCCGGCCACATCCTGGGCAGTGCCAATGTGACCCTTCACATCGAACGGGAGGACGGCTCCCTGGTGAAGGTGGGTTTCACCGGCGACATCGGCCGGCCCAACCGGCCCATCCTGCGGGACCCCGTGCGCATGGACCCGGTGGATTACCTGATCTGTGAATCCACCTACGGCGACAGGGAGCACGAGGAAGGCCCCGCCGAGGTGGAGCACTTCCTTCGCATCATCAGGCACACCTGCCTGGAGAAAAAAGGCAAACTCATCATTCCGGCCTTCAGCGTGGGCCGGACACAGGAAATCGTTTACATCCTGGACCAACTGGAAAATGCGGGCCGCCTGCCCAACATCCCGGTTTACGTGGACAGCCCACTCTCTGTAAATGCCACGGTGATCTTTGGCGCACATCCGGAATGTTACGACCGGGAACTCAGCTCTTACATCCTGAAAGACCCGAATCCATTTGGCTTCAACCGCCTGACTTACATCAAAGAGGTGGAAGAATCAAAGCGGCTGAACAGCCGCAAAGAGCCCTGCATCATCATCAGTTCTTCGGGCATGGCCAATGCCGGCAGGGTGAAGCACCACCTGTACAACAACATCTCAAGGGCAGAGAATACGGTGCTGATCGTGGGCTATTGTGCCCCGCAAACGCCCGGTGGCAAATTGCGTGACGGAGTCCGGGAATTGTCGCTGTTTGGTGAGAAAAAACCGGTCAATTGCGACGTGGAGGTCATGGACTCCTTCTCTGCCCACGGCGACCGCAACGAAATGGCCGACTTTATCGCCAACCAGCGGAAGAGTACCCGGGAGGTCTTCCTGGTACACGGTGAAATTGACAGCCAGCAGGCTTTTCGCAATTTTTTGGAAGAAAAAGGGTTTGGGAACATCAGCATCCCAACCCTCGGGCAATCATTTACGTTGAAGTAGCACCGGCCCACCCATCACTGACGGACACACCCATCAATTGCTCAAGTTTGTCACAGGCATTGCTCCTGAGGGTTTTTGCCTCCGGCAATGCACTTGCAGCATTACTTTTGCTAATCCGTTAAAAAAATCTGTATGAACCTTCGGAAACACACAGGGTGTATCGCAATCCTCTCCATCCTTCTTTTTGCGGCCTGTCAAAAGGTTGAAAACCTGGCCAATGCCGAAATCAGGAGTAAAGGCGCCGAGTTTGCCGTTCCGCTCTTTTCGGCCAGCACCACCATCGAAGACCTCATTGAAGGTTTCGACGAAAACACTTTTATTGAAATTGACAACGAGGGCGTTATCCACTTGCGCTACAAAGGCGATGTGCTGACCCAGACCTCCAATGATTTTCTGCAAGCTGCCAGCGACAGCATCCCACCGGCCATTCCGCTCACGGACACGCTCTATGCCTTGCCTTTTTCCTCGCCTCAGCAATTGAAAGTTGACAAGGCCATCTACAAAAGGGGCATTGTTCGTTTTGGTGTCAAGTCTGATTATGTGGGCACCATTGATTTCAAGTTGTCCATCCTCCACGCCCAAAAGGACGGCCAGATAGCCACCCTTGAAGAGTCTTTCAGTTCCCCTCCGCCCGTTCAGGGTTTTTACGCCTCCCAAAGTTTTCTGGACATGAGCGGTTACGAGCTGCTCCCGCAAAACGACACCGTTCTCATCCGGTATGAGGCCTACACCGATGCGGGCGACAGAATCGAGCTGCCACAGGTTTTCCTCATCAGTGAGGATGTGTACTTCTCCTACATCGAGGGAGTGCTGGGCAATTTCACCCACAACGGCCGGGCCGATACCATCTTCATTGATTTCTTCGAAAACTGGATACAGGGCGAGGTCTTCTTCGAAAACCCCGACATTTTCATCCACGTGCAGAATTCCTTTGGTGTGCCCACCCGCTCGGACATCAAGGTGTTCGACATCATCACCGCCGATGACCAGCGCCTGCCACTGGAGAGTACTTTTATCACGGATACGGGGATAGACTTCGTTTACCCCTCCCTGAACGAGGTGGGCCAGGTCAAGGAAATGACCTTTGCCTTTGACGAAAACAACTCCAACATCGAAGACGTGCTGGGCTCAAAGCCCGTGGCCCTGGAGTACGACGTGGACGCCCTGATGAACCCCGATAACATAAGCACAGAGCGGGGCTTTATTACCGACAGCAGCTTTTACAACATACAAGTGGAAGTGGACCTGCCGCTGCGGGGACACGCTTCGCAATTTACCATGCGAGACACTTTCACGGTGGACTTCAGCGGCTACGACGAGGTGAGCGAAGCCGAATTCAAAATGGTGGCCGACAACGGCATGCCCCTCGAAATCGTTGCCCAGGCGTGGTTTCTCGATGCGCAGGGGCAGGTACTGGATTCCCTGTTTGACGAAGGGCCAAAACCCGTGGTGGAAGCCGCCCCCGTTGATGCCGACGGCATAGCCACAGCCCAGACCACTGCCACCCATTACATCACTTTTGACCAGCCGCGCTTTGACAAGATCCGAACAGCCACTAAAGTTGCCCTCTCGGGCTCCTTCTCAACCACCGGCCAGGGCACACAAACCGTAAAAGCCATCGCCGGCCAGGGCGCCGAAATCCGAATGGGAATGAAGCTGAAGGTGGAATGAGGAATGAGGAATTGAGGAATTGAGGAACTGAGGAACCGAGGAACTGAGGAATTGAGGAACCGAGGAACCGAGGAATTGAGGAACTGAGCCCCGTGTCGATAATAATCGGCATCGGGGGAGGAACTGACAACAGGACGAACGGAGCATCAAATAAACCTGCAATTTGCCAGGAGTGATTAAACGCACCGCAGGTGCCTAAACTCCGCCGCCAGGTGGACTAAACGCACCGCAGGTGCCTAAACGCCCACAAGGCCTAAACCCGCCAAAGGCGGATAAACAATCTCCAATGAGCATCACGTTTACAAGATTTTCTTCGCTGCGCAATGCGCCCGCAATTTTTTTCCTGTTTTTTCTTTCGGCTGCGCCAACGTTTGGGCAGCACGAGCTCGGGCTGCACTTCATGCGCGATGTGTGGCAATCAGGGCTGACCAATCCGGCCATCGTTCAGCCGCAGACGCTTTCCGTCAGTGTACTGGGGCTGCGCAACAACCTCTCTTTTGACGGCCCCACATACAACCAGATCGTGAGCACTGAAAATGGGCAGACCGTCATCGATGTGGACAAGTTTGTGGACAAGCTGAACCCGCAGAACAACATCCGCGACGACCTGGAACTGAACACCGTAGCCGTGGCGTTGAAACTGGGCAAGCTGCACCTCAGCATTGCGCACGCAGTGCGCTACCAGGCGTATTTTAAATACCCGAAAGAACTGCCGCAGATCGTCTGGCAGGGCAATGCGCAATTTATCGGCCAGACCGTTGAACTGGGCAATGAACTGCAATTCTTCGGCTACCACGAACTGGCGGCAGGTGCAGCAGGTGAGTTTGGCCCGTTGACCCTTGGCGGCAGGTTGAAATTCCTCAGTGGCATCAACAGCGCCGTGACGGATGAAAACCACCACAGCGCTTCGTTTTACACCGATACGGATGTGTACCAGATCACCCTGGCCGGTGATTACATCCTCAACAGTGCCGGCGCCGTCAATTACAACGGCTTCACCGACCTGCAGGCAGATTTCAACTTTGGAGAGCTGACCTTCGACAAGTTCTTTTCATCCAACAGTGGTGTGGCTTTCGACTTCGGGGCCCGCCTGGAACTGGAGCAGCTCGAACTGGCAGCCAGCATCCTCGACATCGGTAAGATCACCTGGGACAAGGACGTGACCAACTACGCTGCCACCCAAACCGTGACCTACAACGGCCTGGACTTCAGCGATGCGCTCACCGGCGAGGATGTGCCCGGCTTCGATGCGGCACTGGACACCCTGAAGAACCTTTACGAAGTGACCGAAACACACAACAGCTTTGAAACCAAACTGCCCGCAAGGGTGTACCTCAGCGCCATGTACCACCTGACCGAAAAGTTGAGCGTGGGAGCGCTTTTCTTTTCCGAAAAATTCCGCAACGAAACGGACACCAGGGTGGCCATCGGTGGCACCGCCGAACTGTTGCCTTTCCTCACGGCCGGCGCATCCTGGGCCCTCGGCAATGACCGCTTCGACAATCTCGGTATCAATGTGGCATTGAAATTCGGGCCCGTGCAACTCTTCGCCGTTACCGACAACATCTTCGCTGCACTGAACGCCGGCGACAGCAAGGACTTCGGGGCCCGCCTTGGCGGCCGCATCATGTTCGGTGGCGAGGCGGAAGAGTAGCGACTTGCTCCATGAAAAAAATCCTCGTCATCCGTTTTTCATCCATCGGCGACATACTACTGACCACGCCGGTGTTGCGCTGCCTGCACCGGCAGTTGGGGGCAGAGGTGCATTTCCTGACCAAACCGGCTTTTGCTGAGCTGGTGAGGCACAACCCGCACGTGCAAAAGGTGCATGCCACCGGGAAGCTGGATGCCCGCATTTTGTCCACCTTGCACAGCGAAGGATACGATGCCGTGGTGGACCTCCACAAGAACCTGCGCAGCTACCGGGTGACCCTGGCATTGCGCAAGCGAAGCTACCGGCTGAAAAAACTCAATTTCAGGAAATGGCTGCTGGTGAATTTCAAATGGGACCTGTTGCCCCGCATCAGCATCGTGCAGCGCTACCTGGCGGCTGCCGCCCCGTTGGGTGTGGTGGATGATGGCCTCGGGCTGGATTTTTATTTGCCGAAGGAAATGCCGGTACTGCCAACGAGCCTGCCGGAGCACTACGCGGTGTTTGCCATCGGTGCTGCGCACCAAACAAAGCGCTTGCCCTTCGGTAAAATGCGGGAAGTGGTGAAAATGATCGCCGGTGAGGTTTTGCTGATCGGTGGCCCTTCGGAAAAAGAAGAGGGTGAGGCATTGGCTTCGGCATTGCCCGAAGGGCGAGTGAAAAACCTCTGCGGGCAGTTGAGCCTGACCCAATCGGCAATGGTAATTCAAGGTGCGAAAGTGGTTCTGACACCGGATACGGGCATGATGCACCTGGCGGCCGCGCTGAAGAAGGACACCGTTTCTGTGTGGGGCAACACGGTGCCGGCCTTCGGAATGTTTCCCTATTTTGGAAAAAACGAAAACCGAAGCACAATTTTTGAAGTAGAGGGCTTGCGCTGCCGGCCCTGTTCCAAAATAGGCCACAGCAAATGCCCAAAGGGGCACTTCAGGTGCATGGAATTACAAAACGCCGCTTTGATTGCCCATGCGGTAAACCAGGCCATGAACCAACCCGTGTGATGGAAACATCAGTCATAGGGATTGCGTATCAGGAGCGGGTAGCTGTGGGCAGGCGCTTATTTTTTCGTCGCAATGCAAGAGCAGGAGTGCTCTGTGGCGGCTACCTTGCAAAAGCAGCTCAAAGCCATTTTGCGACGTTACCACTTAAACTAAAACTCATATCTTCGGGCTTTCTATAAATTATCAATTGGAAAGAACTCAGGTGGGCTCCCACTCCCGGACGACATCACAACCAGAAAGCAATATGAAATTGACCAAGACACTGCTGTTCTCACTTGCTTTTATGGCCACAGCGGCCAGCCTCAAAAGCCAGGACCTTCACAACACGCTTTTCTACATGAATCCCCTGCACATGAATCCGGCGTTTTCCGGGGCCTACGAGGGCACCTACCGGATTGGCGGCGTTTACCGCGACCAGGCCCGCAGTGTGGTGACCAATGCGTACAGCACTCCTACCGTCTTCATTGATGCGCCGGTGGTGATGCTGGGCAAACGCCACTGGCTGGGTGTGGGAGGTCTGATGTTTCAGGATGTTGCCGGCGATGGCAAATTGCAAACTTCCTCCTTCCAGTTGTCCGGTGCGCTGCACCTGGCCCTGGACAAGAAAAGTCAGAAAATCATCACCATTGGCGTTCAGTGGGGCCAGGTACAGCGCAAGCTGAAAAACCCGGAAAACCTCGTCTTCGCAGATTACCTGGAGCAGGTGCAACAGGGTGCCGGAAATCCTGCCACCAATGATCCTTTCCTTACCGGAACCGGTGGCGGTGGAAACCCCAACGACGATCCTCAGAAAAACTACTCTGATATTAACAGCGGTGTACTCTTCACTTCCAAAGAAAACAAGGGCACCAGCTACAATTTCGGCTTTTCCGTCAGGCACATCACCACGCCGAATTACAACTTCAAAGCTGCCCGCCCGGATTTGCCGATGCGTCTGACTGCCCATGGTCAGTTGACCACTCCGTTGAATGACAAGTGGTCCATCACCCCGGAAGTGTATTACACCAACATCAGCCCTGCCAGTCAGTTTCAGGTACACGGTTGGGCAGGTTACCACATCAATCCGGAGAAGCGGATCAAGCTCAACTTTGGCCTCGGCTACCGCAGCAACGACGCCGGCCAGGTACTGCTCGGCATTGATTACGGCGATCTGAAAGCCGCCCTGGCATACGATGTGACCCTGTCGGCACTGAACGAAGCCAACAACTACAAAGGTGGTTTTGAAATCGCCGTTTATTACATCGGCAAGATTTACAAGAAACCGGACGTTAAACCGGCCATTCTTTGCCCACACCTCTAAACCATTTTTCCGTACATCCAATAGCGCATTCGTACTTGTTTGAATCAATGCATCAACGAATTGAAAATATGAAAAAGCTCCTTCTTATACTGGCACTTGGTGTTTATGGTCTCACACTGACTGCCCAGCCCCTGAACCGCCCCACCTACGCCAGCATGATACAAACGGCGGAGGAACAAATGGAAAAGAAAGACTACTACCGCGCCCTGGAGTGGTATGAAAAGGCCTATGAAGAAAGCCGGGACCCGGAGCTGGCCATCATCCTGGCAGACCTGAGCTACATGCTGCGCGATTACCGGGATGCCAGCCGCTGGTACAAGCGTGCACTGCGCCCCAGCCGCAAGAACAAAAAAGCAGAACAGTGGCAAGAGAAACGCTTTGAGTATGCCCGCTCTCTGAAAATGGAGGGCAAGTACGACGAGGCCATCGAGGAGTTTGACAAGTTCATCAGAACCACTTCCGATCCGGTAAAAAAAGAACTGGCAGAGCTGGAAAAAGTAGGTTGTGAATTTGCCCGGGTGGCACAACCGGTGGAAAATTTCACCATCAGCAATGCCGGTAAAAACGTCAACACCAAGATCTCTGAGTACTCTCCTTACCTGAGTCCCGACAACAGCGAGTTGTACTATTCCAGTCTCAATTCCGACGAGGTAATAGAACTCGATGAAGACACCGAAGACTACCACGCCAAGATTTACAAGTCAGCCAGAACCGAGAAAGGCTGGGCCAAAGGAGAACCCCTGGACGATAAAGTAAACCGCCCCGGCTTCTTCAACGTGAATGTCAAACTTTCGCCCGACGGCAAACGCATGTTCTTCAACCGGGAGACCATAGAAGGCAACGTGCTGGTAGAGAGCAAAATTTACATGAGTGAACAATCCGGCAACGGATGGTCAGCAGCCGAAGAGGTCGAAAGCCTGAACGGTGATTACATCGCCAAGTCACCTGCCGTTGGCGAGCTGTTCGGAAAAGAAGTGCTCTTCTTCGTTTCTGACATGGACGGTGGCTACGGAGGCTACGATATTTATTACGCTACCTACAAAGGTGGCGGCCAGTACGGCGACCCCGTCAACCTCGGCCCCCAGATCAACACCGTTGGCGATGAGGAAACTCCTTTCTACCGGGAGGGTATTCTCTATTTCAGCTCTACCGGGCATCCGGGTTTGGGGGGCTATGACATCTTCATGAGCACCTGGGACGGTACCCGCTGGAGCAAACCGGTCAACATGGGCAAGGGCTACAACTCCAGCGTTGACGACCTCTATTTCATGCTCGACAAAGAAGGTTATACCGGCGTTCTGGCATCCAACCGGCCGGCTCAAGGTGCCCGCTCCCTGAAGAGCAAAACCTGTTGTAACGACATTTACAACATCAGCCTCAAGAAAATTGAAGCTGCGCTGGTGGTCAATATCCTCGACCAGGACACCAAAGAACCGCTCGCCGGGGGTACCATTGAACTCTACGAATCCAAAGACGGTGAAATGGTGCTTACCGATTCCAAAACCAACAAGGCCGGCAACGGCTTCGACTGGCCCCTGGAACTGGACAAGGCATACATGATCGTTGGCTCAGCTGACAACTACGAAAAAGACACCGCCACCTTCAACACCATTGGCCTGCTGGATTCCAAGGTTTACGAAGAGGTACTGGAACTGAAGCCGGGCAAAAAGACCATCACCATTCGCCGTGAGGAGCCCTTCGTGCTTCAGAACATCTATTACGATTTCGACGATGACAAAATCCTGCCGGATGCCGAAAAGGACCTCCAGGTCATTCTGGAACTGATGAACGAGTATCCTGACATGGTCATCGAGTTGTCATCGCACACCGATGCCCGGGGTACGGAGGCCTACAACCGCAACCTGTCGCAGCGCCGTGCTGAAAGTGCCCGCCGCTGGCTGGTGGCCAGGGGTATCGAACGCCGCCGCATCCAGGCCAAAGGCTATGGAGAGAGCCAGCCCAAAGTGGTGGATGAGCGGGTAAAAGAACGCTTTGACTTCCTCAATGTCGGCGACACCCTGACTGAAGCGTACATCAACAGCCTGTTGCCCGATACTGCGAAGTTTGAGGCTGCCCACCAGGTGAATCGCCGTACGGAATTCAAGATCATTGACGGACCTACCAGTATCACCATCGAGGAAGAAAGACTGATTCAGATCGGCAACCGCAAAGTGGACGAAAAGATCAAGGAAGAAGTGAAACCGGCCGGCAAAAAAGAGAACCATGAAAAGCCCGGTGGCAACGCTGTGAAGGATGCACCGAAAGGCTTCAAACTGCCAGAGCAGCAGCACCCGCCCATCCACCGGCTCTCTTCGCTGTATGGGAAAAAAGACCTCAGCGGACTGCCCATCATGCACTTTGATGAACGGGTCCATGACTTCGGTAAAGTGAAAAAAGGCGAGGTGAAAACCCATGTGTTCACATTTACCAACCTGGGTGATGTGCCATTGGAAATTGACATTGCGACGAGCTGCGATTGCACCACGCTCGATTACTCCACTTCAGCAGTGAAACCCGGCGAAAAGGGCCGCATCAAAGTGACCTTCGACAGTTCCAAAAAAGATGAGAACGAAACCGTTGATGTGGACATTTATCTCAAAAACATCGACCCCGAAATCGGCGCTCCCATCTTTGAGCGTGTCCAATACACCTACGACCTGGTGAAATAACTAGATAGCAGGTAATGAAGAAAAGGGCCGGAAACATCCAGGTTTCCGGCCCTTTTCTTCTTTCTGAACGCAATTTGGTGTTACCCCTCTAAACTTTTATTGCCTCACACGGAGACCACAGTACCCACAGAGTTTTTTCTCTGTGTTCACCGTTTTCTATGGCGCTGTGAGCGAAAAAATCCGTGTGATGAATTCAGGCCGCAACTGAAAGTTGCAACCTGATGCGGAAACCTCCCGATCCCGAAAGCTTTCGGGAGTCTCGGGATCAACCTCTCTAAACCTCTCTAAACTCCTCTAAACCTCTCTAAACCAAACACTTCAGTTCATCTTGAACGGCGGGTGCAGCAGGAATTCAGGCACCTGCACATCAAAAGTAGAACCGTCGTCAACCCGCAACATGGTGTAAGTGCCGTACATTTTCCCGAAGTCCGTCACCAGGGGGCACCAGGAGCTGTACTCAAATTTTTCTCCCGGATTGAGGATGGGTTGTTCACCAACGACGCCCTGCCCTTTAACCTCTTTCTGCAGTCCGTTGGACTCCACGATCACCCAATGACGTTGCAGCAACTGCACGGTGATACTGCTTTTGTTTTCAATGGTGATGCGGTAGGCATGGATGTACTTCTGCTCGATGGGAGCAGATTCTTCAGCCACGTAATAGGGCTGAACACTGATCTTGATGCCGTTGGTGATGAGGGTCTCCATGTTAAAATCCGGTTGAGATGAATCCACGAGAGAAAGAATTGTTAAACGAAAATGGTGAAAAACTTTTAAAGACCCCCGTTTTGCTGACCGGATTCTGCGATTTGGTGCGAACAATCAGTTTTTTTCAGTTTCGCCAATGTATGCTGCCACTACCGCATCAGCTTTTTTCAGGGCGTCTTCCAGTTTGTCATTTACGATGACAAGGTCAAAATTGTTTGCGAAAGAGAGTTCAAATTCTGCTTTGGCGATGCGTTTTTTCAAACTTTCCTCTGATTCTGATTTTCGCTGGCGCAAGCGTTTCAACAGCACCTGGGTAGAAGGTGGTTTTACAAAGATGGTGAGCGTCTTTTCCGGAAAGGCCTCTTTGAGGTTGAGCGCTCCCTGCACATCAATGTCGAAGATGACGTGCTTGCCCTCATTCCAAAGTCTTTCCACTTCGCTGCGCAATGTTCCGTAATACTGCCCGTCGTAAACTTCTTCCCACTCGAGAAAATCGCCGTTGCTGACGTGTTTTTGGAATTCAGCCGGTGACATGAAGTAGTAGTCCTTTCCGGGAGTTTCTCCTTTACGGGGCGCCCGTGTGGTAGCCGAAACCGAAAAGGCCAGGTTGTCGAATTTTGACAGCAGGTGTTTTACGATGGTGGTTTTTCCGGACCCGGAAGGGGCCGTGACAATGATGAGTTTCACAACGAAAAGCTTTTTCGGTTAAACGGAGTTGGCAACCTGCTCTTTGATCTTTTCCAGGTCGTCCTTCATGCCCACCACCAGGCGCTGAATGTCGGCAGAGTAAGCTTTGGCGCCCAGGGTGTTGATCTCACGCCCCATTTCCTGGCTGATAAAACTCAGGGTGCGTCCTTTGGTGGTTTTTTTGTTGTCGAGCTGTTCCAGAAAATACTGGCAATGCTGTGCAAGGCGGACTTTCTCTTCGGTAATGTCAATCTTCTCGAGGTAAAAGATCACTTCTTGTTCAAAGCGGTTTTCATCCACATTTTCCTTTCCGAAAAACTCCTGCAGGTTTTGGCGAAGGCGGTTTTGCAACAAGACGATGCGCTCTTTCTCGAAGGGATTGATCTGCTCCAATGCTGACAGGATGTTGTTGACCCTGAGGCGAAGGTCTTCCTCCATGGCGGCGCCTTCAGCCAGCCGGAAAGCGTGGAATTTGTCCAGGGCTTCCTTGACGGTATTCATTATGGCTTGCCATTCTTCTTCGTCAATGTCACTTTCTTCAGCCATGACAACGTTCGGAATGCGGAGGATGCCCTGCATCAGCCCTTCCCTGGAGGTACCCAGCTCGTCCGCCAGGGCAGAAAGTTCACTGAAATACTTTTTAAACAGGGGCAGATTGAGGCCATAGCCTTCATCGCCCATCATGGATTTCACTTCGATGCTCATCTCAATTTTTCCCCTTTCCACTTTGTTGGTGAGCAGCTTGCGGAGCTGGTGTTCCCGCTCGCGGAAATTGGAAGGCACTTTGAGCCTCACATCTGTGTACTTGCTGTTAAGGGAGCGCAGTTCCACCGCTATGGATTTTTTATCGAAGGTGGCGGTAGCGCGGCCGTATCCGGTCATGGACAGGAGCATATTGAAAGGATTGTGCTTTTTTAGAGCGAGTGAATGTTTCCATCTGCCGGGGCCCGTGCCAGGCACGATGAAAGAGGGCAAAGTTAGTGAAGCAGCGCATATATCACAGCAAAGCTTATATCTGAAGGAACTTTGAAAGAATTCTTGTTGTAAATGCCTGATACTTAGACAAAATCGCGGGATAAATTTTCGGGGAAAGAAAAAAATGCGAAATTTGCTGCTCCTTTTTGGAGGGCTCACTTTTTTAACCATAAGTCATTCTAAACCAACTATATAAGATGAGAAAAGCTGATCTCGTAACAGCCATTTCTGAAAAGACCGGTGTTCCTAAAGTGGATGTGCTGGTTACCCTGGAAGAATTCTTTGTGCAGGTGAAAGACTCCCTTGCCGAGGGCGAAAATGTTTACATCCGGGGTTTTGGAAGCTTCATTGTGAAGAAGCGCAAGAAAAAAGTCGGACGCCACATCAAGCAAAACGTTTCCATCGAAATTCCGGAACACTACATCCCCGCATTCAAACCGGCCAGGATTTTTATGGAAATGGTGAAAGACAATGTCAGAGCCCTCCCGGAAGACGGCGACAAGTAATATCCTGACAATACTGGTTGAAAGCCACACCCATGACCAACGCACAACGCATTGCAATTCTACTGGCCGCCGGCCTTTTTGCGTCGTTGTATTTTGGTTTTGACACAAAGCCTGAGACCCAAAAGCGCGTTGAAAGGCAGCGTGCCCTTCAGGCTACAAGTACCGATGCCACCGCATTGATTGCGCAAGCGAGGGGGCAACTCAGCGGGGACAAAATTTCTGCTCTTGCAGCCATCGAGCATGAACTGGAAGCTGCCACCGATGATGCTGCCAGGGTAGAACTGTACAAGGAACTGTCGGCAAAGTGGTTTGATTTTGGAAA
Organism: Saprospiraceae bacterium; assembly: GCA_026993525.1. Lineage (GTDB taxonomy): Bacteria > Bacteroidota > Bacteroidia > Chitinophagales > Saprospiraceae > UBA6168. The sequence continues at coordinate 27,108 of JALWSS010000174.1, read as the reverse complement.
ACCGGCAATTGCCGGTCACTATGCCGGGCTGATTGCTGAAATCGAGGAAACAGAAGACGCCTGGTCCATTGCAGGAACCACTTATTCCATTTGCATTCAGCAAGCACAGGAGCAAAAAGTAAAAGCGTACTGTGCAGCCAAAGCAATTGAATCGCTGGAAAAAGCCGCGTCACTGAACCCCGGCAATTTGCAGCACCGGGTAAACCTGGCATTGGTTTACACTGAAAATCCGCCGAAGGACAACCCCATGAAGGGTATTCTGATGTTGGTGGACCTGAACAAAAAGCACCCGGGCAATGCCATGATCCTCACCCAGTTGGGAAGGTTGGCCATCAAAACCGGACAATATGAAAAGGCGGTTGAACGCCTCGGGGCAGCCATCAGTGCCGAACCTGAAAACCGGAATGCCAATTGCTTGCTGGCACAAGCCTACGAAGCCCTTGGCAATGTCAAAGAAGCAAATCGTTTTTCACAGAAGTGTGAACAACTTTCATCACAATAATTGGCAAAAGGGATGAAACCCTCGAGCCGCATCTTGAATTAACCTTCAATTCTTAACTACTAAAGAGATACCATTATGCCGTGTGGAAGAAAGCGTAAGCGTCACAAAATTGCAACGCACAAACGCAAAAAGAGACTGCGTAAAAATCGCCACAAGAAAAAGAACCGCTAAAGGCTGATTGGCCTGGCCTCGCTGGCAATCCTACCCGGGATGCCAGCACTTTTTCTTTGAAATTTTGGCTTGTGGCAGGTATGGCACCTCCAGTCATTTAACGGAGCCCACCCAAAAACCAAAACTGCATAAAGTCTGTACCCCGTAACCACTGACGTTTTAAAACCAACAGGCCGTCAAAGGCCAAAAGCCGATGACCATCGTCCCGGCGACAAGAAGACAAGAATTAGCGAAGACAATCTCCATTTCACGGTAGAAGCAGGTTTGTGAACATTGAAAAGGATTAGACAAAAGCATCCGGACAAGTGACCACATCAACCCGTCGTAAAAGCAAACCGCAACTGCCCCTCCGTTATCCGCAGTGATTGTTGCCCGAAGTGCCATCATTTTTTCAACTCCGGTCCAGAACCGCCTTCCTGCCTTTGTAACGGCCTGTTGCAGGCCCTGCCTGTCATTTACAGGTTAAAAAACAATCATGTGGAAAAGGAATTAATAATAAACTCAAAGCCGACCGACGTGGAAATCGCCCTCCTCGAGGAGGGGAAGCTCGTCGAATTACACAACCAGAAAACGAACAGCAACTTTACCGTCGGCGATATCTTTCTGGGCAGGGTCATCAAACTCATGCCCGGGCTGAATGCTGCATTCGTTGACATTGGCCACAAGAAAGAGGCCTTCCTGCATTACACCGACCTCGGACCCAAACTCCGCTCCCTGCTCAAATACACCGGGCAATCCGTTTCCGGCAGCCTGAATACCCACTTGCTGAACAACTTCAAGCTGGAACCGGAAATCGTAAAAACGGGTAAGATTGACCAGGTGCTCAATCGCCGCCAACTGATCCTGGTGCAGATTCTCAAAGAGCCCATTTCAACGAAGGGCCCAAGGCTCAGTTGTGAAATCACCATTCCCGGTCGCTACCTGGTGCTCACGCCATTTTCAGACGTGGTGGCCGTGTCAAAAAAAATCTCAAGCGCAGAAGAACGCAAACGCCTGAAGCACCTCATCGAAAGCATCAGGCCTAAAAACTTTGGTGTTATCGTCAGAACTGCGGCAGAGGGAAAAAAGGTACAGGACCTGCACGAAGAGTTGTCCCTGATGATGAGCAAATGGGAAGACATCTTCCGTCAATTGAAAGGAGCCAGGCCACCGGTGAAATTGCTCAGCGAACTGGACAAAACTTCCAGTATTCTCAGAGACATACTGAATGACTCGTTCAACCGGATCGTGGTCAACGACCAGCAACTTTACCAAAACATCCGCAACTACCTCGGCAACATAGCTCCGGACAAGGTCAGCATCGTAAATTACTACTCCAAAGGAAGGCCCATATTTGATGCCTTCGGGGTGTCCAAACAGATCAAGTCTTCCTTCGGTAAAACGGCCACCATGGGCAGTGGCGCTTACATCGTCATTGAAAGCACCGAGGCCATGCACGTTGTGGACGTGAACAGCGGCCACAAAATGAGCAGCCAGAACCAGGAAGAGGCCGTGCTGAATGTGAACATGGAGGCCGCTGAAGAAATCGCACGCCAGTTGCGGTTGCGGGACATTGGCGGGCTCATCATCATTGACTTCATTGACATGCGCAACAACGAGCACAAAAAGATGCTCTACAAAGCCATGCGCCAGTTCATGAAAAAAGACCGGGCCCAGCACACCATCCTGCCGCTGAGCAAGTTCGGTCTTATGCAGATCACCCGCCAGCGGGTGCGACCCGAAGTGCGGATCAACACCGCCGAAGTATGCCCCACCTGCCAGGGAACCGGCAAAGTGAACGCCACCATCCTCATCACCGATGAGATAGAACGGGACCTGAAGTTTATCATACAGTCAAACCCGAAAGGCAAACTGACGCTGAAAGTGCACCCTTTCATCGAGGCTTATTTGAAAAAAGGCTTGCCGAGCATTCAGATGAGGTGGTTCCGGCAGTTTTACAAATGGATTCGCATACGGCCTGACAACAGCTACCCCCTGACGAGGTACAGATTCTTCAACGAGAATCAGGACGAGATCCGACTCAATTGACCGAAGGGAAAAGCATGAAAAAGCCGGTAGTTTTCACTGCCGGCTTTTTTGGTGGTGCCTGACCACTCATTCTGCTTCAGTGGGGGTTTCATCGGGCATTTCCACATCGGGGTTGGCGCTTTCCTCCATGAGCCTGACAATGTCAGGGCAGGCATTGCGCAGGGCATTCATGATATCCTCTTCTTTTTCCATGTCCAGGTCGGGGTATTTTTCCTGAAGGCCCATCAGGCAGCTTTGCACATCGGCATCGGCCTTTTGGCCATCGGCAAAGAGCTGCCCCATTTCCTCTTCGCTGGTGTTTTCATCCATGGCCATGATGCGTTCCTGAAGGGCTGCAAAAGGCTGCACACAGTTGCAGAAGTCTTTGGCATAATCAGCATAAGGATCAGCCTGCTGGCAACTCACCCCGGCCAGTGCCAGGAAAAAAAACATTGCAATCAACTTATTCATAAGAATTGATATTGGCGGCCCGGTATTGCATTGAACTGCATCGTCGTAATCCGCTGTGATAAAAGGTTGTTGTAGGTTTTAAGGTTTGATGACCTGTCCGGGAAGTTTGGCATTGAGCCGTTGCTCCACGCACACCACCGCATTCTGAAGGGCTTCCTGCTGCTCTTCGCTCAGCACAATGGTGCTTTTGTAGTCGTTGTAAACGATGCGGATTTTCTCCACCTTGTCGTTCTTCATCAAGTGGAAGATATCAATCGGGATCACACAGGTATGCACCATTTTCCACATGACCAGGTCCCGGTCGAACACAGGCTCGTCGGGTTCGTTGTAGATTTTCACAATTGGGCCTCCGGCAAATTTCAGATACACCGTGTAGTCGTTTTCAATCATGTGGAACTTGTGCTCCACCACACCGATGGTCAGGAAAAACGACCTGGTTTTCTTCTCATTGGCATAGCTGAAGATGGCTTTGGCTTCTTCGGTGTATATCTCCCCCTCCAGGTCTTCAGCCAGGGCCCCTGTTGGCACCAGATAGCCCAGCGTTACAGGCTTGGCGGCAATGAGCCTGGTAGAGTCAAACTCGTCGAGGGTGTCGAGGGCTATTTCACACTGAGCATTGGCGGCGCCAATACATCCAATCAACAACACAGAAACCAGCAGGTATCTCATTTCGTTTGTTCAGGTTATTTGAAGAAGACAGAAAAAGAAAGGCCGGCAGTGAGCAGCTTTCTGTTGAGTGGCACTTGTTCTTCAATCAAGGTCAACATGGTCATTTTGACCTGTGGCTCTATGGCCAGCCTCAACCTGTCAGAAAGCTGTTGCTCAAAACCAAAACCCAGCTGAATCAGGAAGTTCGATTTCCTATACTCGGAGGAATTGTCTTCCACACTGGTCCTTTCTTTTTTTCCGTCGGCAAAGGTAGCCACCTGGATGGTCTTATTGGCAAGGTTTATCCACAGGGATGCGCCACCGGACAGGTAAAAAAAACCCAGCTCGTCTGAATGGCCCAATTTGCAATTAACCAGCAGGGGCAGTTCCAGGTAGTTTTTGCGGTAGATGAGCTTGATGCTTTCCGGAAATGATGAAGGAGGCTGGGGGGGACTGACTTTGTTCTTTTTGGTTCCAAAACCGCTGACTACATAGCCAAAGCCGGTACTGAGGCCCAGCTTTTCCGACAGCCGCATTTTGATGAGCAGGGTGGCGCTGCCGCCAGGTGTCCACGTCTCTGTGTCCTTTATTATTTCTGTCACTCCGCCAGGGGCAGTGCCATCGTCAACATACAGTGGGAAGCCCAGCGACGGTGCCAGGCTGAGCCCGAATTCAAACTTGCTTTGAGAGAAAATTGCCGAAGGAAAAAGAAGAAGAAGTACAAAGGTGAAGTGTTTCATGGTAGAGGATTTATCGCACGATTTCAAATTCCCGATAGTTTTTCAGTGGCCCTTCGGCAATGTCAATGCTGTCCACCCTGGCCAGTTCGGGGCCTTGTTTGCACCATTCCGCAAACGCCCTCAATTGTTCATCCGTCCCTTCCGCCTCAACGTAAACCCGGCCATCCGGCAGGTTTTTAACAATGCCTTTGATGCCAAGCTCACGGGCCTTGCGCTGGGCACTGGCCCGAAACCACACGCCCTGTACCCTGCCTTTTATGTAGATGTTTAAGTGTTTCAGGTGCATCTGCCTGGTTTTTGACGAACAAAAAAACAGAAAAAACAGACAGAACCTGAAACACACTACTCATCTATGATTGTCAGAATTTGGCAGACTTTAACTCCTTGCAAAGGAAAAACCGCCTGCCGGTTCATTATCTTTGCCCCTGGCTCAATCCGATGAGCCTTAGTTTTTTTTCGTAAACCAGCCAAAAAGCTGCTTTGAGACCAGATCAGGTTCCCTTTAGCTCACCCCATCATCAAAGCGGATTTTTCGCATTTAGAACAGTCTAATTTTATGAGTCAGACCAATGTCCGGTTCCCGAGAACCGACCAGATGGATTTTTTCCGCACGCTCAACGCAAGAGTGAACGCCTATTTTCAGGAAAACAACGTTTCAAAATACGGCAACTGGAAGCTTTACCTAAAGTCAATAGTGGTATTTGCCATTTTCCTCACCCCGTATTTTCTCATTCTTTCAAATAACTTCAACCAGTGGGTCATGCTGGGTCTCACCATTGTGATGGGGGCCGGAATGGCTTTCGTCGGAATGTGCGTGATGCACGATGGCAACCACGGTTCCTACTCCCGCAGCAAATGGGTAAACAACCTGATGGGGAGTTCTATCTACATACTTTCCGGCAATGTGTTCAACTGGAAAGTGCAGCACAACATTCTGCACCACACCTACACCAACGTAGCCGAACACGATGAAGACCTCAACGCCGATGGCCTGTTGCGCCTCTGCAAACACGACCCCTGGAAGCCTTTTCACCGATACCAGCATTACTTTGCCGTTGTGCTTTACGGTCTGCTCACCTTCAACTGGGCACTTCGCAAAGACATTCGCCAACTGAAAGACTATCTGAGCCGCGGCTTCTCCACCGGAAAGCCGGTGAACCCTACCAGGGAGTGGATCATTCTTTCCATTACCAAGGTGTTGTACATCACCGTCTGGATTGTGCTGCCCATCCTCATTTTGGACATCGCCTGGTGGAAAGTGCTGATCGGTTTCTTCGTAATGCACTACACCGCAGGTTTGATCCTCAGTGTAGTGTTCCAATTGGCACACATTGTCGAAGATGCCGAGATGCCACTGCCCGATGAGAAAGGCAACATGAAAAACTCATGGGCCATTCACCAACTCTTTACAACCGCCAATTTTGCTCCCAAAAACAAGCTGGTTTCGTGGTTTGTCGGTGGCCTGAACTACCAGATCGAACACCACATCTTTCCCAACATCAGCCATGTGCATTACCCGAAGATATCAGCCATCGTAAAACAAACGGCACGCGAATTCGGGCTGCCCTACAACGAGTATCCCACCACCCGCAAGGCCATCGCTTCTCACTTCAGAATGCTGAAGCAGCTTGGCCGCCCGGCTGTAGCCTGATATTTTTTCGAATAAGTGACCCTCATTCGTTGTTGAGAGGAGTTGATCCCGAGTCAAGCTCGGGGGGAGAGAGGTTTAGAGAGGTTTAGAGGAGTTTGAGAGAACCTCCCGGGATCAACCAACTTCATTTGCAGTCAATTCCAACGTATAACGACATTTGGCAGGGGACTCCTGAATGAGTTGAAAAAGGGGCCATCCATAGCGGATGGCCCCTTTTGTGTAATTGACAGGGAAGTTCCTGAAGTGGATGTGTATTCAAAGCGAAGTGCTTTGGGTGGCGATCCGGGCGCAAGTCCGGGGTTGTTGCCACCAAACCGCTACGGCTCAGCTATAGCTGACAGACGATCAATTGGAGGCTTGTGAGGCAAACTCCGGAAACTTCTTCTGAAACTTGCCCTCCTTCTGAAGCTGATCATAAGCGTCAATGGCTCTTTGGTTGCTCATGAAGAAGTTCTCTTCACCGATCAACTCCATCAGCCCCCATTTTCGCATGGTGTCCCTGACCGGCCCAATGACACTGGTAAAGTGAATGCGCAAGCCCCTGTTGCGGAGGTCTTTGATCCATTCGGCCAGGGTGTGCACGGCACTGCTGTCGAGGTAAGAAATGCTGTCGGCGTTGAGTACCACCAGTCGCAGCTCTTTGCCTTTGTCCCCGATCAACTGTTCTGTGCGGTCTTTGAAATAGTTGAGGTTGGCAAAGTAAAGCGGCCCGTCAAAACGCACCACCAGCACATCAGGGCGCATTTCGAGGTTGTCGAAGCGGTCGGTGTTGCGGTAGAAATCGGATTGTGGAACCCGGCCAAGCACCGCCACATGAGGGCGGGTGGAGCGGAAAATGACCAGTGCCAGGGACAACACCACACCCACTCCAATGCCGGTTTCAATGCCCAGGGTGAGGGTTATGATGAAGGTGGCAAAAAGCATCCAGAAATCAGCACGGTCCTTCTTCCAAAGTCCGATGGCCTCTTTGTAGTCAATCAAACCGGCAACTGCCACCAGAATTACGGCAGCAAGTACGGCTTTGGGAAGATAAAAAAACAGGGGTGTGAGAAACAACAGGGTCAGGGCAATGGTGGCAGCACTGATGATGCTGGCCAGGCCCGTTTTAGCACCCGCCTGGTCATTGACTGCAGTGCGGCTGAAGCCTCCCGTCACCGGGTAGCCCTGGAAAAAGGCAGCTCCGAAATTGGCAATGCCGAGGCCCAAAAGTTCCTGGTTGGCATCCACCTGGTAGTTTTTGTGTTTATTTTGAATGGCCTTGGCCACGGCGTAGCTCTCCATAAAACCCACCAGGGATATTGTCAATACAGCCGTCAGCAATGTCTGCCAGGTATCGGGGTTAAATGAAGGCATGGACATGCCCGGTAAGCCCTGTGGAACTTCACCCAGTATTTTCACACCCTGCTGATCCAGTCCAAGACCCCACACCAACAGGATGCCTGCTATCACTGCCAACAATGCTCCCGGTATCGCCTTGTGAATTCTTTTCACGCCTTTGATGATGAGAATGGCAAGTACACCGATGCCCAGGGTTATCAGATGGGTGTTGCCGATCTCATTCGCTGCCGCAATGATGATTTCATGCACATGCTGGCTCCGGGGCAAATTGACGCCCATGATGTGTTTCAACTGGCTCAGCCCGATGATGATGGCTGCCGCAGAGGTGAATCCACTGATCACCGGATGAGAAAGAAAGTTGACCAGAAACCCAAGCCTGAAAGCCCCCATGAGAAACTGGAACAGGCCCACCATGAACGCCAGTGTAACGGCCAGCATCAGGTAAACTTCCGGTGACTCAGGGTTCAACGCTCCGATGCCGGCTGCCGTCAGCAACGACACCATGGCAACGGGCCCCACAGCCAACTGCCGCGAAGTGCCAAACAGGGCGTATAGCACCAGCGGAACTGTGGAAGCGTACAACCCGTGAATGGGTGGCAAACCGGCAATCATGGCGTAGGCCATCCCCTGGGGAATGAGCATGACCCCTACCGTCAATCCGGCCGACAGGTCGCCACTGAACCACTCTTTTTTGTAATTGGGAAGCCATTCCAATGCTGGAAGGTATTGTTTGATTTTCATCCGTAATTATTTACTGAAGCAAAATAGTATGACGGCGCAAAGTTAGCCGGCCTGCACACCGAATGCCGTGATCCGTATCACTTTGAGGTTTTTGTCCCCATCAGGCGCTGACTTCCAGTCAGCTCCTGAATTGTTCTTGCGGTTTTTAGTCCCGAGCTTGCCTCGGGATTGAGACCCCATCAGGCGCTGACTTCCAGTCAGCTCCTGAATTATTCTTTCAGCTTATTGGAGGTTTTTTCAGAAGTTTTTTGCTGCTCCCAAAAACCAAAACGCCTGACAGCACCCCAGGTGCTGTCAGGCGTAAAAACCTCAAAAACCCCAATCCCGAGCTTGCCTCGGGACAAAAACCCCAAAAAACCCCTACTTCAGTGCGATCAGGTCGTGCATGATATTGAGTGTTTCGAGTAGGTACTTGTCACGACGGACGGTTTTCAGCCACTCATCGTTGCGGGCCTTTCGGCTTTCATCGGCGTTGATGGCGGCGGTGTCGGCAGGCAGGTTGTACACACTGGTGATCACGTCCACCTTGAAGAGTTTTTCATAGGCCTTGTTTTCAGCTTCCCACTGGTCGTTTTTCCGGCGGTACTCTTCCAGGTTGAGGGTGAACTCCGTCTGTTCCCGCTGGTTCTTTACGGCCAGGGCCCTTTCCTCCACCTTCTGGAAAACTTCATCAGCCTTTATCCGGGCGGCACTGCGCTCTTTCACTTTTCCAAGGTTGTGGAGTTTGTACACGTTTTGTGAATACGGTACGGGGTCAATCTGGGTCCAGGGCATTGGATATTCTTCTTCTTTTTCTCCCATCGGAATGTACTGCCAGATGCCCGGTAGCTGGATGTCGGGGATCACACCTTTCAACTGGGTGGAACCACCGTTTACACGGAAGAACTTCTGAACGGTCAGTTTGATCTCACCCAGTGGTTTCACTTCCGGATTGCCGCGCACCAGGGCGTCCAGGTCGAAGAAACGCTGTACGGTGCCTTTGCCGAAGCTGGACGGGCCAACACCCACAATAACAGCCCGGCCGTAATCCTGCATTGCGGCAGCGAGGATTTCAGAAGCAGAAGCACTGAACTGGTTGATCATGACGATGAGAGGGCCTTTGTACAGCACGCTTGCATCTTCGTCGTCCAGCACATGCGGCCGGCGACCACGGGCTTTCACCTGTACCATGGGGCCTTCCTCTACGAAGAATCCACTCATTTGCACCACATCACGGAGTGAGCCGCCACCGTTGTTGCGAAGATCGAGGATGATGCCATCAACGTTCTGCTGTTTGAGTTTTTCCAGTTCTACGGCCACATCGGCTGCACAACGTCGGCCGTCTTTGTGGTTGAAGTCGGCGTAAAACTTGGGCAGGTACAGGAACCCGATCCGCTCATTGTCAGGAGTTTCGATGATCAGCGACCTGGCAAAGCCTTCTTCCAGAATGACCACATCGCGGATGATGCTGATCTCTTTGGTGCTGCCATCTGCTTTTTTCACATAGAGTCTGACTTTGGTGCCCGGTGTGCCCCGGATGAGCTGCACCACGTCGTTGATCACCATTCCGGTGATGTCCGTCCATTCGGGGTCGTCGCCCTGGGCCACTTTCAGGATGCGGTCGTTGGCTTCCAGTTCCCCTTCTTTCCAGGCGGGGCCACCGACGATGATCATAACCACTTTGGTGTAGTCGCCATCGGTTTGGAGGCGGGCGCCGATGCCTTCCAGGCGGCCGCTCATTCCGATGTCAAAATTTTGTTTGTCAATGGGTTGATAGTATTCGGAGTGGGGGTCAAATACGTTGGTGATGCAGTTAACGAACATACTCACGTGGTCAGCGCGCTTGCGTTTGCCAAGGCGCTTGTACCAGTCGTCATAAACTTTGAGCAGTTCCTTGCGGGCTTCAGCTTCCAGTTCATCGTAGGTTTTGTCTTTGAAATCTTCATGGCCTTCTTCTTTCTTTTCGACCTTTTCGGCCAGGCGGGTCATGGTTTCAAACTTCATGGCTTTGCGCCAGTATTCTTTCAGTTCATTGTCGTCTTTGGCGAAGGGCTTTTTCTTGCCGTCGCTTTCGTAGGTCTCTTCAACGGTGAAGTCAAAAGGCTGGCTGAGGAACTCCCGGTAATACGCCTGTGTTTTGCTGATGCCCTGTTCCTGCAGGCCAACGGCCAGGTCGAGGAAGGCATAGTTGCCCACCTTCACATCGTCGTCCAGTTGGGTTTTATAGGCTTCCAGTTGGGCAACGTCCTGTTGGGTGAGCCAGCGGCGGTTGCCGTCGAGGCGTTTCATGAACAGGTCGTAAACTTTTTTTGAGAATTCGTCATCAATGGCGGCCGGCTGGTAGTGGTAATAAGCCAGGTCGGTGAGGACTGATTGCATCAAAGCGGCTTCTTTCTGAACGTTGTCAACCGGTTTGATGAAGGCAAAAACTATTGCGACGATAAGTGTAAGGCTGAATAGAATAGGGCCTCTATTCTTCATAATAAACGATTTTACCGTGGTTAAAAAAGATGAGCGGTCATGTTGCATAGGCGCTCTGGCAATTCGACCTCTGCCCTAAAGCTGTGGTCTTGTTCTCTGAGTGTTGGAGGGTTTGGCACTTGGACCAGGGCCCGGGTATTCAGACCCGCCAGGGCGTTCACTCACAGCATCATGCCAAAAAAAACGCTGGCAATAATACCGTTTTTGAAAAGAATGTTCTCCGGCCCGGCCAAGCTTCGGGCAAATTAACGGATTTTAACTGCTTCTGTTTTATAGCTGACCACACAGCCCGCCATTTTCCTGACTGACCGGCGCCTCGCGGGCTGCGAACATCAATAGATAGTAAAACATATTCATTCGTTATCTTTACTCCCTTTGAAGCTGGTCAACCCGGCCTATGAACGAACTCAAAAAACAACTCAAGGACATGACCGAAGACATGCCGTTGCTTTTCCAGCGGCTGAAAATGCTGTTGTTGAACGACAGCCCGGTCTTCAATACCGTCTTGTTGCAAGCGTCGCGCTACCGGGAGGCCAATACAAACTGGATCAACGGCCTGCAATCAAAAGAGGATACGGATTTGACGATAAACCAGGTGCGGCAGGCCTTGCTGATGATCATTGACGGGCTGAAACCCACAGACCTCAAACCTTCCGAAAGGCCCGATGCTGCGGCCGATGCCCCAAAAGTTTTGCTGCACGACTACCACCGCTACACCTGCAACCGGGTAGAGCACAGCGATGCATTCACCATCGCCTTCGGCAAAAACAGGGCACAGCGCAAGCACTTTTTCTTCCTTTACGGCCTCGATCTTCAAAGCCATCGGGGCATGTTCTACCGGATAGCATACGACCTGGAAGGCCGACTGGCGGATTATCTGAACCCCGGACTCGAAACGCAATGCAATGCCCTGACCGTTGAGTTGGGATTTGATGTGAGTAACGACCCGGAGGTTTACAAACAAAACATCCTGAAGAACCTGTTCCTCTGCCTTGACGTACCCGTCAATGAAAGTGCCCCCCTCACCAGTAAGAACCTCAACTGGCTGCTGAGCCGAAGCCCGAAAGTAAAGGGCCTTGGCCCGGCTGACTTTCTGTGTGTTTTCGTCGCAATCAGTGAATACGACTGGAACCCCGGCATCACCCCCGATGTGACCCGCTGGTTCATTAACTCATTTTGCGAAGCGGAACTAAAAGACGAATTCCCGGCTGTGCTGTTTTTCTTTGCCATCATTTACGAGGAAGACGACTCCCCGGTGGAAACAGAAGTGCGGGCATTGGTGCGCAGCAGCGACCTGGTGACCGGACTGCCGGAACTGAACATGGTGGCTAAAAGAGATGTGGCCAGGTGGTTCAGCAAGTACAGTTTCATTGCCCCCACCACCTCCCGGCTCAAAGCCATCCGGGAACAGCACTTCGGACAAGCACAAGAGTTCTACATGGAAGATGTAGAACTCAAACTCAAAAAACTCATTGACGATTACAACCTCGGCGTGCTTTCCTACCCCCCATCCCCGATGAAAAATCGGGGCCATAAACCCCATAAACCTTAATAATCCTCCTCATCCACAATAATCCACCATGAAAATCAAACTTTATCCCCCCGTAGCACAACCATTCAGGGCGCAGGATTACATCCTTCACGAAGAGCTCAAAAATGCGGTAGAGGTGGCCATCGCCTTGCGGCAACCCCTGCTGCTGACCGGCGAGCCGGGCACCGGCAAAACAAAGCTTGCCTACAAAGTGGCGTTGGACCTGGCCGAGCAGTCGGGCGGGGCTTTTGCCGATGCACCTTTGATTTTCAACACCAAAACCACCTCCTCAGCCCGCGACCTGTTTTACACCTACGACGCCGTATCGCATTTTCAGGCGGCCAACCTGAAGGGAACAGATGGGCAAAGCCAGCGCAAAACAGCTGATTTCATCGAGTTGCAAGCCCTCGGCAAAGCCATCGCCTACACAAATCCGGGCAAAGTGGACCGCACCAAATTCAGCACCCCACTGCCGGATACACCCCGGAGTTCTGTGGTGTTGATTGACGAAATAGACAAGGCTCCAAGGGATTTTACCAACGACATTCTCGATGAAATTGAGAACTACCGCTTTTCCATCAAAGAACAGGACAATTACCGCATCGAGAAAGACACCGAGCGGCAAATTTTGGTCATAATGACCAGCAACTCTGAAAAGAACCTGCCCGACCCTTTCCTTCGGCGCTGTGTTTTTTACCACATCCCATTCCCGGATGAAGACTTGTTGAGAGACATTGTAAAAACGCAGCTGGGAGGCAGCACCAGCTTCACCGATCAGGCCCTCGACAAGCTCATCGAGCGCTTCAATGCCGTGCGCAAAAAAGCCGTAAGGAAAGCACCGGCCACCGCTGAATTGATCGCCTGGTTGCGCATATTGGAGCTGCACAAATTCATGGAGGCCCCCGCCGACAAGCAACGCAGGATGATGCTGGACAACCTCTCCATTCTGGTAAAAACCAGGGAAGACCTCGAGGCCGTTTCGGAACTGTTCTGATCATACATCCTCAAATCCGGAAAACTACGAACAAGCACATCTCAAATAGCAACTTCCCGCTCGACACCCTCCTGCACCGGCTGGAGCTGGCAGGCTTTCGGCTCAGCACCGCAGACAGGCTGCGCACCCTGCGCCTGTTGGCAACGGTCGGGAAGCACCAGCTCCGGCAACCGCAAAAGCTGAAAACCCTGTTGTGTCCGGCCCTGGTACGCAGCAAGGCTGAGCAGGAGCGCTTTTACGAGCTGTTTGACCAGTGGTGGGAGCAGCACATTGCCGCGGAAGATGAAGAAGAAAAAACACCTTTCTGGCAGTCCGTCTGGTTCAGGAACCTGGCAGCGGGTTTGATACTCGCCATAGCAGGCCTGGGTGTATGGCAGCTGTTTTTTACTCCAGTCCCCCCAAAACCCGTAGTTGATTTTGAGGCGCCCGCCTCTGTGAGCCTGGGTGACACCCTATCCGCCATCAACCGGTCGGTGGTGCCGGATAGCGCCAATCTTCACTGGGAACTCGCAGATGCGAAAACGGGAAAACCGGAACACAGCATCAAGAGCTTCGACCTGAAACTCGTTCTGAGCCCACCCGTCGGCGCAGCCGAAAAAACGCTCAGGCTGGTTTACAAAGGCGAGCTGTCAGCCGATACCGCCATCGTTGTGTCCAAACCTCTGAAGGTAACCTGCCCTTCGCCTCCGGCAATTGACGAGGTGCTGATCAGTGGAGAGACCCTGCCCGGAAAGGTAGTGGTTTTTGAAGTCGGCAATCCGCAAAAAGAAGTCGAATACACCTGGGATTTTGGCGACGGAACAGCCCCCGCAAAAGGCACCAAAACCTTCCACCGCTTTGAGACCGGCGACCTGTATCTGGTAAGGCTGAAAGCTGAGCGCCAGGGCGAAGAGCTGCCCTGTGCCAGCACCAAAAACATCAACCTGAACGTGGCGGCACAAGCCCTTGCCCTGCCGGCCCTCCAACTAAAAAAAGACAGCGTAAAACCGGTGGTAAGTTTCGGTGACGCAGCCTGGATCGCACTTGTTTTGCTGACCCTGGGCATGCTTGTTTCGCTCGCCAAAAAACACCGCCCGGAAAAGCAGGAAGAAACACCGGAAATTCCACTTCCCGATGCCAGGCCCTACGCCGCTCCGGACCGGCCGCCCTACCTCATCCCCTTCCGCTCCAGGGAACAATACATCAGACTGCCGACGGAACTCTACCGCCTGGCCGATGTGCTGCGAATCCGGCAGGAAGGCTTGCGCCGGGAACTGGATGTTGATACCAGCCTCAAACGAACCATCAACGAAGGCGGCTTCCCCAACCTGGTGACCAAACTGAGCACCCTCCCAACGGATTACCTGGTGCTGATTGACAAAAACGGCCGTGACAACCACCTCACCCGCCTGTATGATTTCCTGGCTGATTTCCTTCGGGAAAGGGAAGTGCACGCAAAGGTGTTTTACTATGATACAAAGCCCATCCGGTTCTGGAACGAAAGGCATCCGAAAGGCCTCAGCCGGATACAAATTTGGCGGATGCACCAGCAGCACCGCCTCATCGTCATGGGTGACCTGCACGCCATGCCGGACCCCCATTCCCTTCGGCAAAATGGCGTTGGGTCTTTGTTGAAAAGGCAAGACCAGGAATTCTTCTCCCAGTGGAAATACAGGATACTGCTCACCCCGCAACCGGTCATTTCCTGGACCTGGAAAGAAGGCGCCCTGCACGAGCTATTCCCGGTCTTTCCCTGCGACAGCGAGGGCATCGCCGGGTTGGCCAGGTTCATGGAGCGGGGTTTTCTCAACGAAGACCAGCCTTTGTACGCCAGTTGGTGCGAACGCCTGCTGGAAAACCGGTACGAATCCGACACCAATTACATCAACTGGCGCAAAGCAGAGGAATGCCAACGCTACTTTTCAGGCAATGACAACCTCTTCCAGTGGTTTTGCGCCCTCGCCGTTTATCCAAGGCCCGAGTGGCCAGTCACCCTGGCCATCGGCAAGGCGATGGACGAAGAAATTTCCCGCTGGCAAAATGAAGGCCTGCTCACCTTCGACAACCTGCTCATCCTGAGCCGGGTGCCCTGGCTGCAAAAAGGTGAAATGCCCGAACGCCTCCGCAAAGAGCTGTTGGCGTTCCTTTATCCGGAAGTGGAAGAAATTGCCCGAAGGGCGATAACAAAAGAAATGGAAGCTGTGGCCGGCCTGGTGGCAGGGAGCCACGCCAACCGGGAGTGGCAGCTCATCCACACCCTGCAATACTTCGCCCTGGAGCCCCAAAACCCGGAAGTGCTGAAAAAAGTGCAGGAACTGAAAGCCCTGGGACTGCTGGGCAGGCGGGAAGAATCCCAACTCAACCACAGCATTCAAAGGTACCTCGACCCGCAGGGCGAACAACGGATCAGGGAACTGAAGTCCAGGATGATGCAATCAAAGGCCTTTGACAAATCCGGGCCGCCACCACCACCAAAGATTGACGAGTACCTTCGGGAAATGCTGCCGCAGGAACAGCCGCAAACCGCCAGCCCGGAGCGCAAACCGGGGCTGCTCCGAAATGTGTTGCTGACCTTGTTCTCCTTCGCAATGCTCTTCCTGCTCATGTGGAACCTGTCAGGCAGCGAGCGCCTGGCCCGATGGGCGGGGTTTGCCGAAGGAAAAATCGAAAACTGCCAGGAAACCGAAAAGCCGGCTAGCTTTCTGAAAGTGCGTTGCAGTGCCGACAGCTCCGTCATCCTCAACAACCAGGCAGTGGACGATTGGAAACGCTGGGCCGGCAACCGCACAGTGCTCTCGCCAATGACCTACGGAACCCCCGCCATTGCCCCGCCACCTCAAACCCGTACGGCCCTGCAACATGCCCTGAGCCTGAATCCAAACTACCTGACTGCCAGTGAAAACCTCGGCGCCTACCACTACAACATCGGCACCTGGAACCTGCACGGCTGGCTGGGTACACCCACCGGACCCTCCCTTGCCGATGCGGCGCTGCAAAGCTTCAAAGCCGCCGGCAGCCTGTTGCCCGAATCGCTCAGGGTGCTGGCCAAACACGGTGAGGGGCTGGTCTATTATTACCAGTCTTTGCCGGCCTCGGGTTTCGATGAAAACCGAAGAAAAACGGCCACCGACTCCGCCGCCGTTTTGCTGAAGCAAATAGAAGAAATGACCGGCGGCCGCTTTTTCGACACCACCGGCATCTATCCCAACCTCAAAAGCCTCTTGAAGACGGTAGAGCTCGAATCCCTCAACCAACAGCCTCCATCTTCGCTGCGCAATGTGCAGCAAAACCCGGGTGGAACTGAGCTTGGAAGCCGCATCATACAACAGGACCCCGGCGCCTCGGACCTGCCCCAGGGTGGAAACACCCAAATCCCGGATATCAGGGATCTGCCCGTTCCGGAAATGGTGTTCGTACAGGGCGGACAGTTTTCGATGGGCTGTAAACAAAACCGGGATGGCCCTTGCGACCCCGCCGAAGAGCCCGCCCACAAGGTGAAGATCAGCAGTTTTTACATCGGAAAGTACGAGGTGACGAACAAGGAATTTGCCGCTTTCCTGGAAGACTATGGGAGCGTGAATGTGGTTTCGGGCCCCAACAAAGGTCAACCCATGGTGATGGAGCACGAGCAGGGTATCGAGTTCCGCTTTTTCAAAGGGGAGTACATCTACCGGCCCTACGCCGGTTATGAAGATTACCCGGCAGGTGGGGTAACCTGGTACGGCGCCGTGGCGTACTGCCAATGGCTGTCGGAAAAGACCGGGCAAAAATTCCGCTTGCCAACGGAGGCCGAATGGGAATACGCAGCCAGGGGAGGCAACAGATCCCGTGATTACCCTTACGCAGGTTCCCCAAAAATTGACCAGGTGGCTGTTTACATCAACAATTCAAAGGAACAGCCCCAACCGGTGGGCAGTCTCCGCCCCAATGAACTGGGCCTTTACGACTGCTCCGGCAACCTCTGGGAATGGTGCCGGGATCAGTTCCTTGAAAACTACTACCGCAACAGCCCGGACTCCGACCCACAAGGCCCTGCCAGCGGCAAGGGCAGGGTGTATCGCGGCGGCTCCTTCCTCAACGCTGCCGACTTCTGCCGCCTCGCCACCCGCAGCTTCAACGACCCCTCCTTCCGGCAGGTGTACCTCGGCTTCAGGGTAGCCAGGGATGAGGGATGAGGGATGCCCCGTGCCATCCCGAAATTCTTCGGGATCGGCATCGGGGGAGGGATGAGGAATGAGGGATGAGGGATGAGGGATGAGGGATGATCCCGAAACAAGTTCGGGACTGCCTCCGGCAGGATGAGGGATGATCCCGAAACAAGTTCGGGACTGCCTCCGGCAGGATGAGGGATGAAAGAGCTAGCACTCCCAAACCCTACACTCTACCCCACTCAAAAAGACGTCAGATTCTCCACCATCCTCCACGGGTTCATGCGGGCCAGGTCAAACTGGAAGGTGATGCGCTTCCAGAAGGTATCGCGGCCGCTGCCATTGTAGAGGTCTTTGACATTGGTGGAATTGACCACAGGGAGGTGGATGGCCACCTGGTTTTTGGCGACGCCCAGGGTGAAGCCGCCCTGCCACCAGAGCTGATCTTCGAAAGTCAGTTTGGAGGAGATGGGGCGCTGGTCGCTGTAATATCCGAGGTCAAAATAGGGGCGCAGGGGCAATTTGCCGGGCAGGTCCCGGGGCAGGTCGCTGGAGAGGTTGACGGCGATGATAAAGTCGTTGCTGCGCCCTTCGGAAAAGGGGCTGCCCAGGGCCACCTTCATCCCTCCTTCCCGTGGGCTGATCTGCTGTGAGAGGAAGCCGCCGGTTTCGCTGCGGCCGAAATAGAGGTCGTCATATCGGTAGTCGTTGAAGCCCTGTGCGGTCAGGTTCCAGGCGCCGGGGGCAATGAGGCCTCGCTGTCGCATGCTGTTGTCGGGGAAGCCGCCGATGAAGAGCCTGAAGTTCAGCGACCTGCCCCGGTCGAAGGTGTACGCACTTATCCACTCCAGCGAGCTGCGCAGGTAGTGCTGATCCTTGCCGAAGAAATCTTCGTAGCTGCTCTGTTCAAAGGTCAGTTTCAGGCTCCAGGGGTTGATGGCCTTTTCATTGCGAAGCGACCACGAGAGCTCGTGAACGTTGCGGTTGCCAAACTCTGTGCCCAGGAAATATCCGGTGGAGTCCTGTGCAAATTGCAACTCCTCATCCCCTATCCGGAGCATGCGGTACTGAAGGGTCTGGCGCAATTTGTCTTTGGGTGAGCGCTGCCATTCGGCCCGCAGGTAAGGCACCAGGCGGCGGTATTGCCGGTCCACATCCACCGGTCCTTCGGGTCCATTCAAATTGGTGAAAACATTGCGGGTAAAAGATTTGGCCGACAGGCCGAAGGCAATTTCTCTCCACTTTTCAGCCTTCGGAAAATGGCGGTATTCCACGGTGGCCATGTAGGGGGTGTAGCCGCTGGCAGTGCCGTAGAGCCCGGCCAGCCGGTAGTTGAAGTGCCGTGCCGGCAGCAGGCCGTTGTGCAGCACCAGTCCGGCCATGAAACCATCGTAACGGTTGCCGCCGATGAGCGGAAAAACATTCAGTGAGGTATTGCGGCTGTCTTCGAAGACACCCGCCAGCCGGAGGTTGAAAGGCTCCAGCTTTGGCAGCAGTTTACCGGGCTGGAAGCTGTTGTTTTTCCGGTACACATCCAGGGTGCGGTGTTCGGCGTCTATTCGGAACTTGTCAAAATCCCCGTCGGGAAATTCCACATCCCGGCAGCCGGTAAAGCCTTCGTACCAGCGGGTTTCAACAGTTTTGCCTCCAGCAAAGGCAGTGACGGGAACGGGGCCGGTGATCTCACCCCGGTTGCACAGGGTCAGCAGCCATTTGCCATTTTTTCTTTCGGCTGCGCCAATGGCATAGTCGTAGTGCGCATTGGAAAACAGGTAGCCGTCAAAAAACCAGTCCAGGTCTTTGCCCGTGTGCTGTTCCAGCACAGCCTGCAGGTCTTCCGGATAGGGGTGGCGAAACTGCCACTGCCGGAAATACTCCTGCATGGCGGCGTCGAACTCCGCACGGCCCAGCCAGCCTTCCAGGTGCCCGAATGCCGAGCCGGTTTTAATGTAGGATGCCGTTCCGTAATTCACCATTTCAAAATCGTCGGAAGGGGTGTCCGGAGCCTGGTCCAGCCGGCGGCGGGCGGTGTAGAGGTATGCCAGCTCGTACAGGTCGGCATCGGTGGCATTGACGAGGAAGGCGGGCAGCGCCTCCACCACCCGGCTGCCCTGGAATTCGGTGGTGTACCGGTACTCGTAAAAGGAGTTGATGCCCTCGTCCATCCAGGCGTGGTCGCGTTCGTTGGTGGCCAGGATGCCGTAAAACCAGTTGTGTCCCACCTCGTGCGTAATCACCTGGTCGAGGTCTTCGTCAGAACCCGCATTGCCGATGACGGTGATCATGGGGTACTCCATGCCGGCCCCGGCGCTCAGGGCGCTTTGCACGGCTGTGGCATGCGGCCAGGGGTACTCCCCCACCCAATCCGAGTAGGAAGCCACAGCCCTGTTGATGTAGCTCACGGCGCTGGTCCACATATCAGCCTGGTGGTTGGTAAACATGGCCCAGGTATCCACTTTTTTGCCGGAAGGCAACGTCACCTGCCCTTTCAGCACGTGGAAGCGCTTGTCGGCAAACCAGGCAAAATCGTGTACATTTTCGGCGGTGTAGCGGATGGTTTTCATGGCCGGAGCGGAGGGCGGAAAAGAATCCGTATCCGGAAAACCGCCCTTCAGGAGGGCTTCGGTTTCTTCCACTTTTTTCTTCAGAAATGCTTTTTCCTCTTCGCTTCGCAAAACGCCCGTGGCACCCACCACATAGTTATCCGGCAGGGTGATGCTGACCTCGTAATTTCCAAACTCAGAATAAAACTCCCCCATGTCGAGGTAGGGCATGGGGTGCCAGCCTTTGCGGTCGTAAACGGCGGGCTTGGGGTACCACTGAGTCATCTGGTAAGAGGTGCCCACATGCCCCAGCCGGGAAAAGGAAGCCGGGATTTTCAATTCGAATGGTGTGCTGATGCTGATGCTGCCACCCGGCGGCAAGGGCTCGGTCAGTTTCAGCAGGGCAATGTCGGGGTCTTTTTTCTGAGTTTCCCATTGGATGGTCTGACCTTCCACCTTGAAATCCAGCCCGCTGTAGCCCCCTCTTTTTTTTGCTTCGGCAAAATAGAAGGACGTGCTGCCGTTGCGGAGCTTCTGCCGGCCAAAGGCCGTCTCGGGGCGGCTGAAGGCGTTGCCCCACAGGTGCATCCAGATTTCCCGGAGGGTGTCCGGCGAGTTGTTGTGGTAATCCATTTCGATGCTGCCCGACAGAAGGTGCCGGGTATCGTCCAGGCTGACACTTATGCGATAATCCACCTGTTGTTGCCAGTAAGCGCCGTTTTGCGACGAAAGCGAAAAAGCCAGAAGAGCTGTGAAAACAACTGTAAGGATGGGTTTCATAGTCATATCTGTGGGGTGGTTAGAAGGGTTTAGAGGGGTTGAGAGGGGTTTAGAGAAGGGTTTAGAGGGGTTTCCCGATCCCGAATCAAGTTCGGGACGGGAGGTTTAGAGAAGTTTTGGTGCCAAAATCAGGCGCTGACTTTTGGTCAGCTCCTGAATTACAGGTGAAAAGCCGGGGCCAAAAGTAATTCAAACTTGTCATTGGCCCGTCGCAAGGCTGGTTGAAGAAGTGTCCGTACTCAGCCAACTTTTGGCTAAGATTGCAGCGATTTGGCCCTGTCGGAATTTTGACGAAGCAAAACCAAAAAAATGAAAGAAGCCTTTATCGTTGACGGAGTGCGTACACCCGTCGGAAAATTCAGGGGATCGCTCTCACCCGTCCGCTGCGACGACCTGGCCGCCCACGTGATCAAAAGCCTGGTGGCCCGCCACCCCGACCTGCCCGCCGATGCCTTTGACGACGTCATCCTCGGCTGCGCCAACCAGGCCGGCGAAGACAACCGCAACGTGGCGCGCATGGCCCTGCTGCTGGCCGGCCTGCCCTGGACGGTACCCGGGGAGACCGTCAACCGGCTCTGTGCCAGCGGCATGAGTGCAGCCATCCACGCCTCCCGGGCCATCCGGCACGGCGACGGGGACCTGTTCATCGCCGGCGGGGTGGAGCACATGACCCGCGGCCCCTGGGTCATTTCAAAAGCTTCGCAACCCTTCGGCAACGACAGCCAGATGCACGACAGCAGTTTCGGCTGGCGCTTCGTAAACCCCAAAATGGAACGCCTCTACGGCACCGATGCAATGGGCAACACCGCCGAAAACCTGGTGGCCCGCCACGGCATCAGCCGGGAAGATCAGGACCGATTCGCCTGGTGGTCGCAGATGAAAGCTTCCGCAGCACAGACATCCGGCCGGCTGGCCGTGGAAATCGTGCCCGTGGAAATACCACGCCGCAAAGCCGAGCCGCTCCACTTCGACAAAGACGAATTCATCAAACCCAATACCACCCGGGAGGTGCTGGCCACCCTGCGCCCCGCTTTCAAAAAAGCCGAAGACGGGGGCAGTGTCACCGCCGGCAACTCCTCCGGCCTCAACGACGGGGCAGCCGCCCTGCTCATTGCCTCGGATGAGGCGATCAACAAACACAAACTGAAACCCCTGGCAAAAATCGTGGCCAGTGGCGTGGCCGGCGTGGAACCCCGGATCATGGGCATCGGCCCGGTGCCGGCCAGCGAAAAAGCCCTCAAAAAGGCAGGCCTCTCCCTCGACGACATGGACATCATAGAACTGAACGAGGCTTTCGCAGCACAGGCCCTGGCCTGTACCCGCACCTGGGGCCTCGCCGACGACGACCCCCGGCTCAACCCCAACGGCGGGGCCATCGCCATCGGCCACCCCCTGGGAATGACCGGCGCCCGTATATTGCTCAGCGCCGCCATTGAACTGAACCGCCAAAAGAAACGTTTCGCCCTTGTCACTATGTGCATCGGTGTGGGCCAGGGCTACGCAACCATCCTGGAAAGGGTGTGACGGCCGGCGGCCGGCGGCCTTACGGCCTTCGGCCTTTGGCCTTGTTGAATTGTTGAGTGGCCTTACGGCCTTCGGCCTTTGGCCTTGTTGAATTGTTGAGTGGCCTGCGGCCTTAGGGCCTTTGGCCTTGTTGATTTGTTGAGTGGCCTGCGGCCTTGTTGAATTGTTGAGGGGGGACCAGCTCTGTTGCTCTCAACATTTCAACTCCCGAAGCCGATACCGAAAGTTTTCGGTATCGGCTTCGGGATCAACATTCTCAACAATTCAACATTCTCAACACTTCAACAATACCATGGCCAGAAAATCCTTGTTCTCCTCCGGAAATCCTGAGACTGTTGTCCATCCTGTCCGGCAGGGACTGATCCCGGCCGATGCGATTGGAACCCCGTTTCTGAGTTCACTGCAAAAACCCCTAATTCTCGATAGAATCATGTTTTTGGTCCCGAAAGCCTTCGGGATTGGATGGTTTTTAAATGGTTTTTGAGATACGTCGCTGATTGATAATCGGTCTTTAAACCTTTCATTTGCAATCAACGACGTGTAGTAAAAACCTAAAAAACTTTTTGAAAAACCTTTTAAAAACTGGCACTAACCGGATTATTGCCTTTTTACAGTGGACTCATCTCTAAAAATTCTGACGATGAGAAAAATTCTCTTGTTCCTCAACCTGATCTTCATCGTTGCCGGTGGTGCGCTGGCACAGGACCAGGTACTCAAACCTTTGCCTTCGGAAAATTCCCTGTTGTGGAAGATCAGCGGCAAGGGGCTGCCAATGCCCTCCTACCTCTACGGCACCATCCACATGATCGGCAAGGATGATTTCTTTCTGACCGACAGCACCCGCGCCGCCATCAACGGTGCCGAAAAGGTGGTCTTCGAAATTGACATGGCCGATATGAACAACATCATGACCCAACTGGAACTGCTGAAAGACGCCATGATGAAAGACAACCTGACCTTGCGGGACCTCATTTCCGAAGAGGATTACGCCCTGGTCAAAAAGCATTTTGCCGACATGGGCCTGCCGCTCATTTTCTTCGAAAGGATGAAACCCATGTTCCTCAGCATGTTTGCCGAGATGGATTTCAGCCAGGCCCTGGGTAGCGGCGATATGGTTTCATACGAAATGGAAATCATGAGCCTGGCCGAAGCCGCAAACAAAGAAACCGGCGGGCTGGAAACCGCCGAATACCAGATGAGCCTGTTCGACAGCATACCCTATACCGACCAGGCCCAGATGCTGGTGGAAGCCATCAAATCGCACGACCCCGATGCCGGCGAAGCCGAATACGACAAAATGGTGGAACTTTACAAAGCTCAGGATGTGGCCGGCATGGCCGAAATGATGACCGGCGATGACAGCATCGGCTCTTACGAAGACATCCTGCTGCACCAGCGCAACCGCAACTGGATTCCGGTGATGGCCAAAATGATGGCCGAAAAACCCTGCTTTTTTGCCGTAGGCGCCGGCCACCTGGGAGGTGAAATGGGGGTAATTGCACTGCTCCGGCAGGCCGGTTACACTGTTGAGCCAGTGCGTTAACCTTCTGGCAAAAAGGGTAATTCACAGCTTCATTGCCAGAACTGGTTGAGGGAAAGCCCCCTGGGTACAAACTTCTCTAAACCCCTCTGAACCTCTCTAAACCTCCCGTCCCGATCCCGAAAGCTTTCGGGATTCGGGATCGGGATCAACCCCTCTAAACCAATCAGTAAACCCAACGACATGGTAAAGCATCAACAAAACGACACCGCCAGCATTCACCGCATTTTTGAGGAGCAGCAACAGCATTACCTCGCCGTTGGCAACAGCAGCGTGAAAGTGCGAAAGCGCAAGCTCAAAAAGTTGCTGAAGACGGTGATGGACTACCGTGGCCGCCTGCACGAAGCCCTCTACAAGGATTTCCGCAAACCGCCCTTTGAGGTGGATGCCGTTGAGATATTGCCGACCGTAGGTGCCCTCAAACACGCCATCAAACACCTGGGCCGGTGGGTGGCACCTCACAAAGTGCCCACCCCGCTGATGTTTTTGGGTTCCACTTCCTGGGTGCGCTATGAGTCGAAAGGAGTGTGCCTGATCATATCACCCTGGAACTTTCCGTTCAACATCACCCTGATCCCCCTGGTCTCGGCCATTGCCGCCGGCAATACCGTCATCATCAAACCGTCGGAGTTCACCCCGCACACGGCTGCATTGATGGAGGAGATGCTGGCAGAGGTTTTTGACGAAAACGAAGTTGCCGTGGTGCAGGGCGAGGTGGATACGGCTCAGGAGTTGCTCCGGCTGCCCTTCAACCACATCTTTTTCACGGGTTCTCCTGCCGTCGGCAAAATAGTGATGCAGGCGGCGGCCAAAAACCTGGCATCGGTCACCCTGGAATTGGGAGGAAAGTCTCCCACCGTCATTGATGAAACAGCCGATCTGAAAACAGCCGTCCGGAGGATAGCGCTGGCCAAATGGGCCAACAGTGGCCAGATCTGCACCACCTGCGATTACCTGCTGGTGCACGAATCCAGAGAACAGGAACTGTACACCCTGCTGAAAGCAACCTTTGAGGAGTTTGCCGAAGGCGATGCAGCCTCATCCAGCTCATATACCCACGTGGTGAATGAAAAGCACTTCCACCGTGTGTGTGAACTGCTCGATGATGCCAGGGCCAAAGGCGCCCAGGTCATTGCCGGAGGCGAAACAGATGAAAAGAATAATTTCATCGAACCTACGGTGCTCACCAATGTTGATCAGAAGTCCCGGGTGATGCAGGAAGAGATCTTTGGCCCCCTGCTGCCGGTGCTGCCCTTCAAAACCCTGCAGGAAGCCGTGGATATCATCAATGCCGGCGAGCGCCCCCTGACCATGAACATCTTCAGCAAAAAGCGAAAAAACATTGACTTCGTGCTGGCCAATACCCGGGCAGGTGGCACCACCATCAACAACGCCACCATGCACTTCTACAACCACGACCTGCCTTTCGGTGGCGTCAACAACAGCGGCATCGGAAAAGCCCACGGATGGTACGGTTTTGTAGCGTTCTCCAATGCCCGGGCCATTTACCGCCAGGACCTCCCCAGCGTACTCGACCTGCTGACACCCCCCTACACCCGGTGGAAGGAACGGATCATCGAATTGGCGATAAAGTATTTATAGTTTTTTATCGGTTGTCTGTTGTCGGTTGTCTGTCGGATAAGCGTTACCAACTGACAGCTGATAACCGCCAACTGATCCCGGGCGAAGCCCCGGGACCAACCGCCAACCGATAACTGCATACTCCATGCTCAACAAACCCATCACCACACTGCTGCTGTTAGCGCTGCTCCCGCTACTACTGGGGGCCCAACCTTGCCGTGAGGTGATCGGGTATTATCCCGGTTGGAAATGGCCGAAGCGGAACTACCTCGTCAATCCGCAGAGCATACAATACCACCGATACACCACCATCAACTATGCTTTTTTTGAACCCATGCCCGACGGGCGGGTGAGGCCTTTTGACGGATATACGGACAAAACCATATTGTTGGGCAAGATCAGGAAAGAGGCACCTTCGGGTTACAAACACCGGCGAATCCCCGGCAATCCCGCCTACCACGACCGCAAAACATCCCTGGTCTATCAGGCTCACCAACACGGAGTGAAAGTGGTCATCTCCATCGGTGGGTGGACCCTGACGAAGAACTTCCCCGCCATTGCGGCCAGCGAAGAAAAAAGAAAACGCTTTGCCGCCTCCTGTGCCGAACTGGTGGAGCTATACGGAATAGACGGCATTGACATAGACTGGGAATACCCCGGTTATGCCCCCAACAACGGTTCACCGGCTGACAAACGAAATTTCACCTTGTTGCTCAGGGAAGTGCGCAAAGCCCTCGACAAAACTGAACCCCGGATGGGCCGGAAGCTCTGGCTGAGCGCTGCATTCGGAGTGGCACCGGTGCGCATGGAAAACATCGAATGGGATCAGGTGGTGCCCCTTCTGGATCACATCAACCTGATGACCTACGATTTTTACGGCGGCAACTACGGCCAAACCAACCACCACGCCCCACTGTACGCACCCCGCGAAGGACTGCAAGGCTATGACCTCCACAGCGTGGTGCAACGCATCCGGAATGTGTACGGTGTTCCTTCGGAAAAAATCACCATCGGAATCGCATTTTACGGCCGAAGCCTTAAAACCAAAGGAAATCCCGGCCTGCACGTAGCCACTGAAAAAGTGCCGGACACCAGGACCTTTGCAGAAGCAAAAGGCGCCCCGCAGTTTTACACCATCCTGGCCAAACAACACCTCTTCTACTACCACTGGGACCAGGAAGCACAGGCCCCTTACCTCAAAAGCCGGAAACCGCTCAACACTTTCGTTTCTTTCGAAGATGAAAATTCGGTGGCACGAAAAGGCCGCTATATCCTGCAAAACAAGCTCGGGGGCGCCATCATCTGGGACCTCACCGGCGACTACCTGGAAACCCACCCCGGATCAGGAATCGTGGCACTTACACCCCTGGCCAAAGCCCTCTCGGATGCCCTCTGCGGTAAATGGTATTTCGAAGAGGATTTCAATCCCGTCTCCATCTTCAGCCACCGCCGGCAGGTCACCCTGCCCGCCTGCCCCATTGAAGTCAGGTGCTACACATCCCCACCCCGCGTCTATGCTGAAACGAAGCCGCATTTAACGAAGAAAGAAAAACGCAAACTGAAGCGCAAACAAAAACGCCAGCAAAAAAAGCAAACCCGCCGCCAGTATTTTTATGGGTGACCTGTTGAGGAATTGAGGAATTGAGGAATCGAGGAACCGAGGAATTGAGGAAGTGAGGAATTGAGGAATGAGTCCACTGCAAAAACCCCCAATTCATTAATTCCGACGGAAATTTGAATGCTCACATGCCGGACAGAG
>JALWSS010000173.1 GCA_026993525.1 Saprospiraceae bacterium | reverse complement strand
GGTGTAGGGTGTAGGGGGGAGGGAGTAGGGGGTAGGGTGTAGGGTTTAGGGTTTGGAGGGGCTAGCCCCTTTCAGCCCTCATCCCTCATCCCTCATCCCTCATCCCTCATCCCTCATCCCTCATCCCGCCCCCGATGGCTATCGGGGCATCCCTCATCCCCCATCCTCCCCTCAATGACCAACGCCGAGGCCAGTGTCAGCGCACCGATCACGATGACTGGCACCAGCAGGCCAAAGGCATCGGCGATGATGCCGGTGAGCAGGGCACCGATGGCGTAACCGAGGTCTCGCCACAGGCGGAACACGCCGATACTTTCGGCCCGTTGTTGCGGATGGGTATAGTCGGCGATGGCGGCCAGAAAAGTGGGGTAAACGATGGCGGTGCCGAGGCCCAGCAGTGCGGAAAGCAGGATGAAAGCGGTGTAGGTTTTTGCCGGAACGAAGAGGAAAAGGGCAAACGCCTGCAGCAACATGCCCCCGAACAGCATTTTTTTCTTCGGAAAAACGTCAGCCAGCTTGCCGGTGAAGAGCTGCCCCAGGCCCCACACGGCCGGATAGACCGAGGCCACCACGCCGATTTGTTCCAGGCTGAAGTTTTTGGCAGCCAGCAGCATGGGCAGCAAGCCCCACACCATGCCGTCGTTCAGGTTGTTGACCAACCCGGCCTGGGTGATGGAACCGAGGTTGGGGTTGGTCCAGGTTGTTTCCCGGAAGATGTGCTTCAGTTTGCCGGCGGAGCTTAGGCTGGTTTCCACAGCCACGTGGTGGCGGGTGTCTTTGACGAAAAGCCAGGTGATCAGCAAGCCCAGGATAGCCAGCGCCAAACCGATGTAAAAGGGCCAGGGCCGCAGACCGTATTCGGCCGCTACCCAGCCTGTGGCAAAGGCTACGGCACCAACGGCCAGGTACCCGGAGGCTTCGTTCAGCCCCATGGCCAGGCCCCGGTCTTTTTCGCCCACCAGATCAATTTTCATCACAACGGTGCTGGACCAGCAGAGCCCCTGGTGCACACCCAACAGCACATTGGCGAAGATGACCCACTGCCAGTTGGGGGCATAGATGAGCAGCAAGGGGATGGGCAGGGCCAGCAACCAGCCTGCCAGCAAGAGCTTCTTCCGGCCAAAGCGGTTGGCCAGGGCTCCGGTGTAATAATTCGCAATGGCTTTGGTGATCCCGAAGACGACGATAAAAGACAGTATGGCCGTTTTGGCCGCCAGGCCGAACTCCTGCTCAGCCAGCTCAGGCAGGATGGTGCGCTCCAGCCCCACCATACCTCCCACAAAGGCATTGACGATGACCAGCAGCGTGAATTGCCGCCAGTTTTGACGAAGACCGAGTTGGATGGATTTCAATGGTAAAGGTTGATATTTCAGGCAGCGCTTGCCGAGTCAACAGGGCTTTCAGCCAGCCTGACAGCGTTGTATCCTTTGGCCCTCAGCAACAGAACCGCTGCATCGGCCATGGTGCAATAGGCTCCCCGGCAATAGGCCACAATCGTTTTTCCCTTTGGCAATTCCGTCAGCCGGAGTTCCAGCTCATCCACCGGTATGGACAAGGCCCCGGGCAGGTGTCCGTAATCGTATTCTCCTGCCGGGCGCACATCCAGCAAAAGGTAGCGGGTCTGGTCCAGCGCCGAAAGGCTGATGCTCTGATCCGTTTGCCGGGCTCGGCGATACTGCCGGAGGGTAAGACCAATGCCTGGCTCCACGGCTTCTGCCAGTTGTTTCATCGCTTGCCAAGCTGCCAGTACCTTCGGATTCGCAAGCGTGTATATCACCTTGTTGCCTTCTTTCCGAAGCCGCACCAGGCGGGCGCTTTTCAGCACCTGCAAGTGTTGCGAGGCGTTGGCAAAACTGATGGCCGTCTGTGCCGCTACCTCCTCCACACTTTTCTCACCGTTGCTGAGCAGGTCCAGAATTTCCAGACGATTGGGATTGGAAAAGGCTTTGGTGATGCCCGCAATGGCATCGTACACATCGTTCTTTAGTTCCCGGGAAGTCATCGCATTGTCTTTTTTACCTGGCCAAAGGTAATTGCATATTCAATTGTTTTATTGAATAGTTGAATTTCTGCATTTTTGCCGACACAAAAAATGCGTCACATGAGTCGTATCAGCCGGAAAAGGCACTGGGAGCGGATTTACGAAGGGGCTGAGGAGGAGAAACTGAGTTGGTACGAAGAAGTGCCCACCCTGTCACTTGATTTGGCCGGGCAGTGTGAGTTGGATCAAAACAGCCGCATTCTCATTGCGGGGGCGGGCACCTCCCGTTTGGCGGATTTCCTGCTGGAACGAGGCTTCACGGACATCATCGCCACAGACATCAGCAGCCAGGCGCTGGCCCTTCTGAAAAGGCGGCTGGGATCACCGGCAGCCGGCAAAGTAACCTTTGTGGCAGACGATCTGCTTCAGCCCAAGTTGTTGCCCGGCTTTTCGCCGGTGCAGTTGTGGCACGACCGGGCCGTACTCCATTTTTTCATTGACGAAGAAGACCGGCAGGCCTATTTTGACCTCCTTCGGCAAATGCTGGCACCGGGTGGCTACGCCCTTCTTGCTGCATTCAACCTGCAAAGCGTCAAAATGTGCAGCGGCCTGCCCGTGATGAACTACAATGCCGAAATGCTTTCCGAAGCCCTCGGTGATGAATTCGAACTGCTCAGCTCTTTTGATTACACCCACCACACCCCGTCCGGAGAGCCACGGCCCTATGTGTACGGGCTTTGGAGGAAGGCCTTTCAGAGAATGGCATAGGGCAAAAAAAAGAGCGGCCGTTTGACCGCTCTCGAGTAGTATTTATAGTAGTTCGTTTTTTTAAAGAATCTGATCATCTGTTCACGACCAGGCGTTTAACCTCGTAAAATTCCGGTGCGGTAATCACAATTTGGTAAACGCCGTTGTGCATTTTCTGATCCAGGAGGTTGATTTTCACTTCCCTTTCTCCAGCCTCAAACTCCTCCATCACTACAACCCTTCCCAATTCATCGAGAATGGTGTAAGACCCGCCATTTTCATCGAACCCTTTCAGGCTGAGAACGACCTGGTTGGTAGCAGGGTTTGGGTACAAGGTCACTTTTGGCTGGATGGAAACCGCACCGGATTGTATATCTATGTCCGGAGGCAGAATAATGCTGCCACTACCACAACTGTTACTGATATCGCTGACACTGTTGCAACCTGCTGCATTGTGGTGGATGTTGGTTACGCCACCTACACCGGTATTGCTGAGTAAGTCGTCAATGCCACAGCAATCACCAAGGCTGAAGTTGAAAAAGACCAACAGGTTTTGCCCGATAGAGTTCAGGTTTTGCAAGCCATCCAGACTGCTCATCTTCGTTCCATAGTTGTTCAGTTTGATGGTCAGCGTTCCACCGATGGTGGTAAGAGCGTCAAGCCCCTCCAGATTCGGAAGAGAGGTTACCTGGATCAACACGTTGCCCGTTACTTCTTGCAGGTTGGCCAATGCAGCCAGCGAGTTGACAGATATTCCTGTAATGGTCAGATTGCCCTGAATTTTGTAAACACATTCGGAGAAACTGTTCACGGCAGCCTGGCTTGTCAAAATTACATTTCCAACATGTACTTCCGTGGGAAGAACATTTTCATCCACTTCCCCGTCGCAATCGTTGTCCAGGCCATCACAGATTTCCGGAGCCCCGGGGCAGATTGCGCTGTTGAGGTCGTCACAATCTCCGGAAGTGGCCTGCAGCTCACTTGACGATTTGTATCCGGAAGGGCAGGCACAGCTTTCCGTCATGGTTCCATCGGAAAAATCGTCCTCGTCGGTGTCTTTGTACCACTGCTGGCCAGGGTGGAAGTCGGGATTGCTGTCGTCGCAATCGCCAGGCAAGGCCGATGCTACATAACCAGCCGGCTGCTCGCATGCTACCATGGTTTGACCATCGGTATAACCGTCGTTGTCCATGTCCTTGTACCAGGTGGTTGCGCCGGGGCCTGGATTGACCACAGCCTGGTAGTCCGATTCACAACCTGCGTTGCAATTCAGTTGAACAAGGAGGTCGTAGGTGTTTGGACTAAGATCCGTGAACCAATTGGTAAGCTGGAAGGTTGCTCCTCCGTCAATTGAGTACCGGATGGTGCAGTTGCTGGTGGTAGTAGTATTGATGACAATTGTGCCATTGCCATAGCCCAGGCAGGTTTCATCAGTGATCGCCACGGAGCTGATGGTCAAAATCGGATTGATGGTCACAGAAGAAGTACAGGTTGAAGTATTGCCGGCTGCATCAGTTGCGGTAAGAGTGACGGTGTTTGCGCCGATGTCATTACAATCGAATTGGGAAGGTGAAACACTCAGACTGAGGCCACTGCCACAATTGTCGGAGCTGCCACCATCTATACTTCCGGCTGACAGGGTGTAGGTACCGTCAGGGTCCAGGTCGGTAACGAAACTTGTCAGGCATGTTGCATCGGGTGCGATGTTGTCTTCAATGGTCACTGTAGCTGTACAGGTACTGCTGTTGCCGGAAAAATCAGTAACCGTGAGGGTTACGGATTCAGAGCCAAGGTCGTCGCAATCAAAGTTTGATTCAGTGATGCTCAGGCTCTGGATGCCGCAATTGTCTGTGCTACCGGCGTCAATGTCGGCAGCGGTCAGGCTGGCATTTCCGCCGGCATCCAGCGCAACAGTTGCATTCTGGCAAAGTGCTGACGGAGCGGCGATGTCAGCAATGGTGACGTTGGCTGCGCAAGTGGCCGTATTACCACTGGCATCGGTGGCGGTCAGCGTCACTGTTTGGGTGCCGGCAGAACTGCAATCAAAGCTGGCCGGTGCCACAGCAACAAGGGACACGGCGCTGCACACGTCAGAAGCTGAATCGAAAACATCAGCAGGAGCAATACTCACAAGGCCGTTGGCATCCGGGGCCACGGTGATGTCCTTGCAAACCAACACCGGGGCTGTGTTGTCCACCACAGTGACCGTTGCCTGGCAGATATCGGTGTTGCCGTTGATATCTATTCCCTGGAGCGTAACCGTATTGGCGCCAATGTGTGAGCAGTCGAACGCCGAAGGTGTCACGAAGGTAGCGTAAGGTACACCGCAGGCATCAGAACTGTTGGCCTGGTCGAACACATCGGCAGTCGAAATACTGGCGTTGCCATTGGCATCCAATGCGATAGTTGGGCTGAGGCAGGCAATGACAGGTGCTGTGTTATCCTCTACGGTGACCGTCGCTGTGCAATTGCTGGTGTTGCCGTTTACATCGGTCACTGTTAGTGTCACTGTGTTTGCTCCCACATTGCCGCAATTGAAAGTTGAGGGATTCACCTGCATGCTTGCAATGCCGCTGGCGTCATTTGAACCATTGTCAATCTGGCTGGCGGTGATAGCTCCGTTACCATTGACATCGAGGGCAATGGTGATGTCCTGACACAATGCTACGGGAGCCACTTCGTCCTTAACAGTGACTGTTGCCTGACAGGTACTGGTGTTGCCATTGAGGTCGGTCACAGTGAGGGTGACAGTGTTGGAACCCACATCATCCACGTTGAATGCATCAGGGCTTACGGCCATTCCGAAGAGGCCACAGGCATCGTTTGAGCCGTTGTCCACGTCACCGGGTAGCAAGGTGCCGCTGCCATTGGCATCGAGTTGCAGGGTGAAGTCTTTGCAAAGCGCCACAGGTGCAGTGTTGTCCTCTACGGTGACGGTGGCGGTAGTAGAGCTTGAGTTTCCGTTGTTGTCGGTTACGGTCAGAGTGACGGTGTTGGGGCCCACGTCGGTGCAGTCAAAAGCTGAGGGGTTCACCTGCATGCTTGCAATACCGCTGGCATCGCCGGAGTCATCGTCCACCTGGGCAGCGGTAATACTGGCGTTTCCGCCGGCATCGAGCGAGATGGTGATGTCCTGTGCGGATGCAACCGGTGGTATGTTATCTTCTGCAGTGACTGTTGCCTGACAGGTACTGGTGTTGCCATTGAGGTCGGTCACAGTGAGGGTGACGGTGTTGGAACCCACATCATCCACGTTGAATGTGTTTGGGCTCACGGCCATTCCAAAGAGGCCACAGGCATCGTTTGAGCCGTTGTCCACGTCACCGGGCAGCAAGGTGCCGTTGCCGCTGGCATTGAGTTGCAGTGTGAAGTCTTTGCACAGCGCCACGGGTGCCGTGTCGTCCTGTACGGTGACGGTGGCTGTACAAGTGCTGGTATTGCCGTTCACGTCCTCAGCAGTGAGGGTGACGGTGTTGGAACCCACATTGGAGCATCCGAAGGATGAAGGGTTGATACTGAGCGTATTGATTCCACAATTGTCAGAGGAGCCATTGTCAATCTGGGCCGAAGTGATGACGGCCGCTCCCAAAGTATCCAGTTGGATGGTGAGGTCCTGACAATTTGCCGTGGGTGCCATGTCATCCTGTACCGTCACGGAGGCGGTACAGGTAGCAGTATTCCCATTCCCGTCGTTTACGGTAAGTGTAACAGTGTTTGAACCGACGTTACTGCAACCAAATGTGTTTGGTGAGACGCCTTGCAGGTTAATGGTACCACAGTTGTCAGAGCCGGATTGGTAAACACCGGACGCCGTGATGGTGGCCTGTCCATTGCTATTGAGCGATATCGTGTAATTCTTGCACTGAACGGAAGGAGCTGTATTGTCTTGAACGGTGACCGTAGCATTGCAGGAAGCGGAGTTGTTTTTGAAATCGGTCACGGTCAGGGTGGTGGTGTTGTTGCCAATGTTGCCGCAATTGAAGCTGGATTGAGAAAGTGACATGGAAGCAATGGCGCAGTTGTCAGTTGAACCATCGTCAATCTGAGCCGGTGTGATACTGACCGTACCATCAGCACCCAATTCAACGGTGATGTTCTGGCACATTGCTACTGGCGGAGTGTTGTCTGTTAAGTTGTCATCTATTGTTCCATTGCAATCGTTGTCCAGCCCATCGCACAATTCTGTGGCTCCCGGATATACGGTATTGTTTGAATCATCGCAATCACCCTGGCATTCCGAATAGCCATCGCCGTCATCGTCAATTTCAGTAGAAGGAATGACACCGTCGCAATCGTTGTCTTTGCCATCACACAATTCAGGTGCTCCGGGATAAACCGTTGGGTCATTGTCATCGCAATCATCTTGCGTACCGCAAATGGCTCCGACAGGACTGTGGCCATCATTGTCAGCATCGAAAGTTGCCGGCACTACAATGGTAAAAAGGTTTTGGCAGTTATTATTGTCGGTTATGGTTACCATATAGGTTCCCGCTGAGAGGCCGCTAACGTTTTGCGTGGTGGCACCATTGCTCCAATTGTATGTATATGGTGCATAAGACGAGCTGAGTGACAACTGCACCGACCCGGGAGTGTTGCAGGTTTCTGCTGTAATGGTGTATGGCACGATGCTCGTACTCGTCATATTGATATTTCTTACTTTTTGCTCATTGTAATACCATCCGGTTGATGCGGTAAAACCAAAATGCACCAGATTATCTCCGGAAAATATATATGAAACTATATCTCCTAAATTTACTTCGTTATATATCGTAGTGCCACCAAACTTTACAGTCATTTTGTGAGTAGTACTGTTCCAGGAAATTTCAATCGAGTGCCAGTTTCCATCATCAAAATTGGTGCTGATTGATACAGGAGAAGCCAATTGATTACTTCCTGTATGACTTGTACTTCCGTTTTTCTGAATGCCAATATGGTCGCTATTGGGGTCATTTTCTGACTCCCAGGATGCGGTATTGGCCCACGAGTCAAATTCCACGGTCACAGAAGGGGAAATACCTAAATATCCCAGGCCGCCCCCTACACTGCCTTCTCCAGTGCATCCGGGCTGGAGAACGAATGCAATTCCATCCGCACCCGAGCCGTTGCTGTTACCAAAATACAAATCTGCAGTCAGTGTGAAATCATCATTCAGATCGAGGTATTCCTGGGTCCAAATAAAGCCGCCCTGGTCCTTGGTGGTAGTAGTCAATCGGTACTCCCCACTACCAAGATCAACGGCATCGCCACTGACGACGAACGTTTGCCCCTGGCTGGCAGAGCAATAAATGAGAGTGAATACTGCAGCAAGTGCAAATGATCGAACAAAAGTAGTGAGTGAGTTCATCTGATAGAGAAATTTAGTTACAATTATTGAGAATATATTCAAGCCGGCAATGCTGCATGAGCATTGCAAATTGCTTTTAAAAAAAAATAAATCCGGATTTGTATTTCTATAATACCTCAGAAATACTTTGCATCCGACATGAAGCGGTTTGCGAATATTTAGTCACCTTCTTCCAGTCCGGATGAGGAGTTTGGGCCCCGGTATCGGTTTGCTCCGGAACACCACTCAAACCACTTCGTTTTGAGTATTTTCAGGCGGGAATAGTAAGGGATTTATTAACCCGTTGCCGGATGAATAAATAATTGAAGAATAGAAGCCAGGATGAATAATTGTGGATTTTGCTTGGCAGGGGATAGTATCGTATGATGGCTATTTTTTTTCAAACAATGTGCCAAAGCAAATAGCAGTGGTATTGATTTTTGTTCAACCACAAAAGGCCCCACACCCGTGAGGCCTTTTGTGATGATTTTCTTTGATTCTGTTTGGAGCCATCGCGGTGTGTTCCCGGTTCCATGCCTTCAGGGTCTGAATAACCAGTCAACTGTTTATCTCTGAGACCATCGCATCTCATGGGTTAATACTTTCGTTTTGACCAGGATCATTGCTTAATTAACCTGTAAATCTCACGGTTAACTTTGTCAGCCAGGTGCAGGAAATAAACACCAGCTGGCAGTTCACTTACATCGGTAGAAAATTCCTGTGAATTCACCATACCCTTGGAAATTACCTTTCCCATGCAATCCGTTATCAAATAGTTGTCAGGAACAACATTTCCGGAAAGGACAACAGTCAACTGCTGTGATACGGGGTTTGGCAAGATGGAAGCGTTGAATTCGCAGACGTTTTCCTCACCACTGAGACAGGAAATATCATTGTTCAACAACTCCGGTCTATACAATTCTATCGTTGCCAACATTCTTTCCATTTGCCCTTGGGTGAACATCAGCATACACCTGTCATCCACATAATCCATGAAGTTCATGAACATGTCGTTGCTACCGCAAGTAGCCTGTGGGTGAGCGGGGCAGCTCTGGTAGGAATGCTGCTGCAGTGGGGTGTCCTCCACGCCATCATCCGATTCGCAATTCTGGTCAGTACCCCAAATGTGATCCAGGCCGAAGTAGTGGCCAATCTCGTGAACGGCCACCCTGCCAAAATTGTAGCGGAATGAATCATTGTATCCAAAATACCTGGGGTGAACAATCACGCCCTGCCTTTCGGGAGGTACTAAACCGGGGTAAGTACCGAGGCCAGTCAAAAAATCACCTGTATTAGCCACCCAAATGTTCAGAAAGTTTTCGCTATCCCATGCCGGGGCGATCTCGTACAATTCTTCTTTGATACCAACAACCTCCAAATCGGTACTGTGCCTGGTAATACCTGAAGTTGACATGCCTTCCGGTGTTTCAGTGACAAGACAAAATCGGATTCCTTTCCTGGCAATAAAAGGTTCGAACTCTTCCGGTACGTCCCTCAAATCTTTATTATTCCCGTTGAAGTCCTGGTTGAGTATTGCGATTTGTTCAATCACCTGTTCATTACTCAGGTTTTCCTCTGTGGTGTGCCACACAATGTGCACGACGACAGGGACAATGATTTCTGACCTGAGTTCTGGAATACTGTTAGTGCTCTCGAGGGCACTGTCAATTTTACCATGAAAGGATGTTTTGATTTGTTCAACAGGAACACCTTTTTGACTTTCAGTAGTTTCCAGCCAGTTCATCCCGCATTGAGGTTCCTGGGCGCAGAGGAAGAAGTGCACGGCCAACAGAAAGAAAACAACCGTATAACTTCTCATATTCGTCATTGTTTTGCGTTTCAGCGAATCAGGCTCACTTCCCCTTTTTCGAGATTTTTCTCCGGCAGGCCGTTCCTCAGTGTTTCGTATTCGAGGTACCAGACGTAAGTACCCTTGGGCAAGGGTTTGCCATGTGCGGTGCCATCCCAAACGGGGGTTTCTCCTTCGCCTGACGTGTACATCTGACCACCCCAACGGTCGAACACGGCGAAGCGGAGGATTCGGTATTCGTAGTCGCAGCCGAAATAGACCTGCAATGCGTCGTTGATGCCATCGCCGTTGGGAGAGATGGCGTTCGGAACGAAAACATTGCATTCGCAGTCCATGGCTTCCACTTGCGTTGAAAAGGAAAACTGTCCGCACTCATTGGAGATGGTGACGGAATAAATACCTGAAGATGACACCTGAATTTCCCTGGCCCTCGAGCCGTCCGACCAATAGTAGCTTCCGGGCAGAGGGGCCGTGATCGTGATGGGTTCGTCCGAACAAATGGTAGTGTCAGCCTGAAAGCCGTTGGTGTCCCTTGTATCCAGCACAACGACGGTGTCAGTCAGTACACATTTTTCCATAAAGGCTTCCACAGTGTATACCCCGGAGTTTTGTGCCAGCAAGATGCTGTCCGTATCTCCGGTATTCCACAGGTAAGCAGCGTCGAGAAAAGCGGCATTGAGTATTTCAGGTTGACCGTCGCAGAGAAGTAAAGTGTCGGGGAGAGGGTCGAAGGCTTTGATGAGGACATCTTCGATGTAGAAGTATGAAACATGGTTATAAATGGCTGGGTTAGCAGCCACTACTGTTGTTTCACTTTCAGACCTGAAGTTGCCAATAATTGCGTACTTTTCACCTCCTTTTGCTTTATAACAACCGTTCACTTCCGTCCAGCCGATCGTATCAGTTATTACTTTTCCAATATTTTCTACGACGGGTTCCAAAGAACTGGATAGATGAGGCACTAATTCTTCGTAATAAAAGGTATCTGATAAAGCTAATCCGATGGCATCGGTAAATATCCAATTATTGTCGGTAAGGGTTATGTCCGGTGAAGCATAAAACCGTATATAATACTGCACATTTGTTTGCAATTCAATTGTAAGTGGTGTTTCAATGTATTCACTTATTCCGGGATAACTAAAATTTTCGAAAACGAAAATACCGGCGTACCCCCCACCACTTATTTGTACTTGATAACTGTCATTACTTATTCCTGCATTGGGCACGCTGATCCGTTCTGTTGAGGAGCACTCATTGTAAACATCAGGGGTACCATTGGTTGCAGTAACCCAGGGATGGGCAAGGGATATTTGTCCATGCTCGTTCGGGCAGTCAGTCAGGTCATCAAACCCTGGATTGGGTATCAGGTTCTGGCCAAAAGCCAGTGCGACCAAAAACAACAATGCGACAAGGAAAGCACATTTCATGATAAAATAGAGGCCCACCCTTCCCTCACAGGGAAGGGTGGGCTTGTCAGTTTAATGGTTGTTGACGATGAGCTTGGCAGTGAACAAACGGTGTCCGTCCAGGAGGACATTTACGGCGTACATGCCACCCGGCAGGTCAGAAATATCCACTTCGTCGGAGATCAGTGGTACCAACTTCATCGTCCTACCGCTAAGGTCAGTGAAGCTCAGTACATAATCCCTGTCTATGCTTGGGTCGAAATTGTCGAGCCTGACAAAGGTTCTGGCCGGATTGGGGGTGATGGAAATTTCTTTGGCTCCGGACCCGAAGCGGCATCCGGTACCAGCCGCACAGATGAAGAAAGTCTGGCGATTCTCATTCCAAGGTGGTGGTGCTTCTACTCCGTTGCGGCACTTGCTGTTCTCCACCACGAACTGGACCTCATAGCTCATCCATTCTTGGAATTGCCAACCTTGGCCACCATCCCAAAAATCCTTCAAATCTATCTGTCCCACAGTACCGTTCGTCCACCCATTGGACCTGTAGCGGAGGCAATTGTCGAAGCTATTTTCGCAGATGGCGAGGTACCACTGGTCGTAGTTGACACTGGCTGATGCATCCAAGCCGACATCCTCGTCTAAATCCATTGCATTTTCAGGGAGAGAAGGATTTCCTTCAGTAAAATGATATTGGTTGTCAGAGGGTACCGTATTCCCCACAATTACCGTATTGGAGTAAAAAACGTTCTGCTGCTCACCTTCGTAATTATCAGGATACCACCCTCTTCGTCCCAGGTATTGGTTGTTTGAGCTGTACACATTCACATAGCCAGATGCACAACTGTTGGAAGTCAAGGGAATAGGAACCTTGACCTTGACTCTGTAAGTGCCATGCTCCAGGTTGGAGAAAGTATTGTTTGGTGGATACTGTGCGTTGGATACATTTTCAAATTGCCCGGTTGTATGATTCAAGCGTTGAAGAAACATTTGATGCTTCATCGTCCAACTGGGGTAGTTTGTCCAGGCAGCACATTGTTCAATTTTCATCCAAGGGCCATTGTATAGATCTACTGCGTAGTTGGGGATTCCACCGGTAACAGATAAATCTGTGCAACCGCCCTTAATGGTTACCTGGGAGTATGCACTTTCTATAAATGTGAACATTAGAGTTGCGAAAAGTAAAATAGTGAATTTCATTGTTTGCATTTTTGGGAGTTTACAAATTGCTTTTTTAACGCAAAAGCAGCAACGTCCTGCACAGTTTAACGTGGAAGGCAGGATTCCACAGATTAAGTACTGGGGAAGCATTGAAGCACCTTTTCAGATGAATCAGGAAAAGGGCTTGCCAAGGACAGAGAGGAACTTGTCTTCTCTTACCGGTTCAATCAACTTCTAGAAGCACTTAGTAGTCAATAAGGGTCGGGAGCGAATCAGCCGGAAAGAGCCATGGAATGAATGAAGATAAACACCGGTAAAACCACGGGTGGGCTGAAATCAGTTGGTGATCTGAGAAAAGAAATCCTTTTCATAATTTTGTACTGTTTTAATTAACGAAATTGCCCTTCGTCGTCACCGTCCAGGGAAAACGGCGAGGGGCGTTTCATATAATCTCCGTGCGCACGAAAAGATTATCAGATTGGTGCATCATGTGTGAAGTTGATAATTGATAAGAAGTATGTGATTTTCCGCCACCACCACCCATTATTCATCCTCTATAT
>JALWSS010000172.1 GCA_026993525.1 Saprospiraceae bacterium | reverse complement strand
GGTAATGACGGTACTGTCGCAGCCGAACTGGTTGCTGAGCACGGAGGTGAAGGTGCCGGCCGCGTTGGGGTCGCAGGTTGCGTCAGCGACAAAAGTGGTGTCCTTCGGTAAAAGGGTGACGGTGGTGATGATGGTACTGTCGCAGCCGAACTGGTTGCTGAGCACGGAGGTGAAGGTGCCGGCCTCGTTGGGGTCGCAGGTTGTGTCAGCGACAAAAGTGGTGTCCTTCGGTAAAAGGGTGACGGTGGCAATGACGGTACTGTCGCAACCATCTGCCGCAGTGAGGTTTTGGACGAAAATCCCACTTTGTTGCGGATCGCAGGTACTGTCGTTCAGCCAGGTGGTGTCCGCTTCCGAGAATGTCACGGTAGTAATAACGGTACTGTCGCAACCCGACTGGTTGCTGAACACACTGGTAAAAGTGCCGGTACCCGCCGGATCGCAGGTGCTGTCCGTTAGAAAAGTGGTGTCCGTCGGCAAAAGGGTGACAGTGGTGATGACGGTGCTGTCGCAGCCAAACTGGTTGCTGAACACGGAAGTGAAGGTGCCGGCCGCGTTGGGGTCGCAGCTTGCGTCAGCGACAAAAGTGGTGTCTGTGGGCAACAGGCTGACGGTGGTAATGACCACGCTGTCGCAACCCGACTGGTTGGTCAGGGTGACGCTGAAAACCCCGGCGGCGGCGGGATCGCAAGTGCTGTCCGTCAGAAGGACGCTGTCCTGGGGCAGCAGTTGCAGTTCGGTGATCACAATGCTGTCGCATCCGAATTGCGAAGCGAGGGTGTCGTTGTAAAAGCCGGGCTGCATCTGCCAGCCGCCGCCGGCTAACAGGCTGTCGCCCGGGCAGATGAAAGCCAGGGTGGAGGTGGACTGGATGGGATGCACGGTCACCAGCACCGAATCACCCACATTGCCGGTGCAAGCCGGCGAGTTGCTGTCTTCTATGCTGATGAGCGTGTAAGTCGTTGAGATTATGGGACTTACGCTTTCGGTATGCCCGTTGGAAATGCCGGTGAGCAGGGTGCTGTCGGTTCCATCGCTCCACAAAACGTTGAACGGGCCGCTGCCGCTCAGGTTGAAAACCAGTGTGGCGGTTTCGCCTTCGCAAATTTCCGCATCGTCGGTCAGGTCGACGGTGGGTGGGATGTTGAAGCGCACCGGCTGCCCCAGGGACACTGACAGGCAGGGGTCGTCGAGGTCCACCAGGCCGCTACCGTCGTCGTTGCCGGCCACGGCCGATACGTAATAGATCACCCCCGGCTGCATGGGCGGCACCAGCCAGAACTCCGGCGTGGGGTGGATGGCGTACACCGTGCCCAGGGCATTGCTGTTGCTGCCGTGCAGCACAAAAGACAGGGTGTCGTTGCCGTCCAGCACTGCTCCGCCGAGGTGTGTTGCACTGAGCGTATCGCCGGGGCAGGCCTCCACCAGCGGGCTGCCCATGTCGCCGGCGTCACTGATGCAGGAGCAGGACCAGGCCCCGCTGATGACGGTGGTATCGCAGCCATAAGCGTCAAAAATTTCAAAATGGTACGGATCGCCGGAAAGGATGGGGGTGCTGCTGAAAACCGCCGGGTTGCCCGGTGTCAAGGTGCCCATATCGCCGCTCACGGTGTAGCTGGCGGTGTCGCCTCCGCTGATCTGGAAGTTCACAGCGTATTGCAGTCCGGTGCTGTCGCAATCCACCGCCAGGCCCGAAACCTGCGGGCTGCCCACCACCGAAACCTGTGCCGAGCCGGTGCCGCTGTTCTGGCAGCCGTTGTCGTCGGTGATGGTAACCACCGTGACGTTGCCAGGTGCGGAGGTGTTGAGGAAGAAAGTATCCTGCGTCGTGGTGAGCGGTGGTTGTGGCTGGCCGTCCACCGACCAGTTGACGACGAAAGGCGCCTGCCCGCTGAACGCCATCAGCACGGTGGCTGTTTCGGTTCCGTTGTTGCAGATGGTACCGCCGCCGCTTACCGTCGCCTCCGGCAATGCAAAAATTTCAATCAACAGTGTGTCACTCGCTTCGCAATTGATGCTGTCGGCCCAGGAGTAGATGACCGGGTGCAGGCCGGGTGCCAGTGTTGCCGGTTCCACAATGCCGAGGCTGTCGGCAGCGCCGCTCCAGGTGCCGCCGGTTGGGCTGGCCGTCAGGGTGTCTGGCGGGTCGCTGGCGCAATAGGGCCCCGCGGCATCGATGCTCACCGCCGGTTTTGTCAGCACCACTATCATCAGGCTGTCCGTCGCTTCGCAATTGGGCGGGCCGGCCGAGTAGGTCACCAGGTAGCTGCCCGGGCCGAGCTGTTGCGGGAACACCTGGCCCAGGGTGTCGGCCACACCGCCCCAGGTGCCGCCGGCGGGCGTGGCACTGAGCAGTTGCAGGCTGTCATCTTCACAAAACGGGCCGGCCGCTGCAATGCTCACATCCGGCGAACCCGTCACTTCGATGAGCAGTTCGGCGGTGCCGGTGCAGTTGTTCATGTCGGTGGCGGTGTAGGTCACCACGTGCAGGCCCGGCCCCAGCGCTGCCGGGTCCACCTGCCCGTTGCTGTTGGCAGCACCGCCCCAGGTGCCGCCGGCCGGAATGCCCTCCAGGGTGTACGGTGGATCGCTGGAGCAAAAGGGCGGCGGCGGCACGATGGCCACCACCGGCGGCGGCAGCACGGTCACCAGGGTGCTGGCTGTGGCGGTGCAGTCGTTGGCGCCGGTCACCGTCACCGTGTACAGTCCGGCGTTGTCGAATTGCACGTTCGGCACGCTGGGGTTTTGCTGGTTGGAGCTGAAACCCTGCGGCCCCGACCAGTTGTAGCTCACCCCGCCGTTGGCCATCAGGTTCAGGCTCTCGCCGTTGCAAACGGGGCTGTTGCTGGTGGCGGCGGCCACCGGCGGCGGCAACACGGTGATGAGCACATCGTCCACCGCCGTGCCGCCACAGGGGTAGGTGATGGTGACCGAATACAGGGTGGTGTTGACGGGCGTGGCGGTGGGATTGGGGATGGTGTAATTGCTGAGGGTGGGGTGGGGCGCCCAAAAATAGCTGTCGCCGTTGGGGTCGGCTTGCAGTTGCACGGTTTCGCCGGGGCAGATCTGCTGGTCGGCCATGGGCTGTACCTGTGGCGGGCCGTTGCACACCTGGTGCAGGTTGGACAGCGACCCCGTTCCGGAAGAAAAGCCCCAGAACACGGTTGCATTACCCCCGAAAATGCTGTTGATGATGTCGCCGGTGTATGAGATGGAAATGCCGTCGAGGGTACCCGTCAGGGTTTGATTGGAGGGTGTCCAACTGATGGTAACGCAGTGTTCGTTGCAATCTTCGATGTTGGGCAGGTTGATGGGGCCGGCCAGGTTGTCAGGTGAGCCGTGGTTGACGCTGCCGTTGCGCATGATGGCGACGTGATCGCTGGCCGGATCGCCGAAGTTACCATTCTGGTAATCGTCCCACTCGATGGCGATGGAGGGCGAGATGCCCTGGTAGCCGAGGCCGCCGCCGCCGGTGCCCAGTGCGGTGTTTGTCGTCGCAAAAATGAAAACGATGCCGTCGGCACCGTTGCCGTCTTTGCAACCGAAACTCAGCCGAGTGCTGTAAAAAAACGGTGCATTCAGGTCAATGGAAGTGGTGGAAAAGATGGAGCCCGCCTGCCCGGGTGAGTCGTCGGTGAGGTACCAGCAGCCATTGCCGGCGGCAGAGGCGTTGCCGTTGGTTACGAATTGCCCGTTGGCCGAAGGCCGAAGGAAAAAAAGAATCAAAAGAACCGCCAATAAGGGTGAGGCGTAGTGTTTCGTCTGGTGCTGCATCCCAGTGTTTGTTTGAGAGCGGGAAGATAATAAGTAACGGCGATCTCCGGATCGCTGCTCCCATGTAACAGCGATCTCCAGATCGCTGCTCCCATGTAACGGCGATCTCCGGATCGCTGCTCCCATGTAACGGCGATCTCCAGATCGCTGCTCCCATGTAACGGCGATCTCCAGATCGCTGCTCCCATGTAACGGCGATCTCCAGATCGCTGCTGAGGTGAACACGACCTGAAGGTCGTTTTACAGGCACAGCCTGCCTGTCCGTCGGCCAGAAGGGAAGGCTATGCTACGGTTGGGGGGGCGGTCATTGTGGTAGGTCAATGGTGTGCCGTTGCCCGGAAGTGGTTAGCTGGTATATTTTGAATATGCCGGTGGAAGTTTCCAAAGGCCAACTGGAGGCATTGCCCAGGATATTGCAAGTCAACTATCGCCCGACACAGCTGCCCGATGGCAGATAAATCATGGCCCCTGAATGGGTCCTTGTTCTTGAATATTTTTTTGTCTTGCGCGAGCCGGTATGGCCACTCCAAAGGTAAAATCAGGTCACTGGGGCAACCTTTCAATGAGTATTTGCACAGAAAGGAAAAGGAAAGCATACATTGCTTTTCATAGAGGATACTTAGGCTATCAACAGACAAATACTCGCCGGTTGGAAAAACGGGAAAAAGTCTTGATCAAAAAGTGCCGCAAGGGCGATGCTGTGGCACAGCGTGCATTGTACCTCCGGTACCGGGTGCGTTGGTACATGACTTGTCTTCGTTATGCC
Organism: Saprospiraceae bacterium; assembly: GCA_026993525.1. Taxonomy (GTDB): domain Bacteria; phylum Bacteroidota; class Bacteroidia; order Chitinophagales; family Saprospiraceae; genus UBA6168. The sequence goes on along the minus strand of JALWSS010000172.1, from coordinate 8,449 downwards.
CCCAACAAACCGGATGCGGACGATATGCTTCAGGAGGGATTGATCAATATTTTTAACAGCCTGGGGCAGTTTGATCCGGACAAGGGCAGCTTTGGGGCATGGTCCAACCGGGTTTTGGTCAATGCCATTTTGCAGTACATACGAAAGTGGAAACGACTCAGGGTAGTGGATGACCTGGAAGCGTACATTCACACCCTTGCGGAAGATGAAGTATGCTTTGCCCGATTGGGAGCTGAGGAACTGACAAAAATGATTCAGAAATTGCCGGAAGGCTACCGCATCGTGTTCAACTTGTATGTCATTGAAGGGTACAAACACCACGAAATTGCCCAAATGCTGGGCATTTCGGAAAGTACCTCCAAGACGCAGTTGTTTAAAGCCAAGCGCATGCTGAGAATGAAATTGGGAAGCATCTTGCAACAATAAAGTGATGAAAGACCGTTTGGAAATATTTTTTCGCAAGAAACTGACTGAACCACAGAAGAAAGAGGCGTGGAATACACCTTCTGATGAAATTTGGGAGATGGCACGCCCTCACTTTGAGGTAAAGCGCAAGCGAAGGAGAAGGATTTTCATCGGGTTGTTTTTATTGCTGTTTGCGGGTATCGGAACAGTGGGCTGGCTCTTGTTGAATGACGCTGAAAATCCTCCTGCAGCAGAGGTGTCGAAAAATGAAATTCGCAAGGATATCGCTTCCCGAGACCAGGGGATAAAACACATGAGCCCTTCCGAAAGGGGCCTGGAGGATGAAATGGTAATGGAATCACCGATCCCCACTCAACCTATGCCGGTACCTCAACCAGCTCCACATTCCGTACCGGCATTAAAAAGTCACGCGGACCGATCCCGCCCGATTGTTGAGATGCCGGTTTTTGCCAAACAGGCCGGCGTTGCTCCTTATAGCCAACAGCAGCAGCGTTTTGCTACCAATATGGAGGAAAGAATCGAACACCGCGCTGCCCTTAAAAAAAATAGTTTGGAATCATTGCCACCACTCCAGCCCGTGTTGGAGGTGCAACCGGAAACGGCCACCATTGCCGGGCCTGGTCTGCCGGCGGTCAAGCATATTTCTCCCGATAACCGGTTTGCGGTGAGAGTTTTCAATGTGCCGTTGGTTACAGCTTTTTCCAGTGCGCAGGACATGAACTTCGGCAATCCCGTCAATGTTTCGCACTCCTTCGGAGTTGGTGCGGAATATGCCATTCACAAACATTGGTGGCTCGGTCTGGGAGTTTCCGTACTCCATCTCAACAGCCGAATCACATACTCAGGCAGTCAAAACTACGATGCCACCACCGAATACTATTTCGGAGGAGGAATGATGGCCAATGACGTTTCTTTTCAAACTACCTCCTCACTGGGCGAAAGGTTTTTAACGGCCACTGTTCTGCGTTCAAATATGGAACCGATTCCGCAAGGCACACAGTTGGAAGCCAGGTTGACCAGCGGTCATCGCCTCACCTATTTTAACCTGCCGGTGGTCATGCTTTACAGAAGAAATTTGGGCGGTAAATTTTCGGTTTTTGGAGGCGGTGGTCCAGGCTTCAATTGGTTGTTGGCTGAGCGCCTGGAAAAAACCGGAAAAGTCCTGCACCAGGACAAACCGATGGAAGTGATAGCCATGAATGCTTCATCCGGCCATATTGAGACAAAAAACTGGTGGAGTGTGGATGCAAAAGCCGGACTGGAATACCGGTTCAGGCAAGATGTGTCGGTGTACTCCTCCTTCCGTTTTAAATATGGTTTTACCCCGTTTTTGTCGGCAGACGATATTTATGTGAAATACCGGGAAGCCGGAATAGCGTTAGGGCTCAGGTACGCTTTCTATTGAATTTGTCTGCAATATGACATGCCTGTGTTCCCGGTGAATGTGTGGGCAACTATTACTCTTCTTTTTTCACATGTGTTAGTGACAGTTCATTTTTTCACAAATTAATTAACACATGAAAAATTTAGTTTTTGCCCTGTTGACAATTGCATCCTTGTTTTTTGCGGCATCCTGCAAAAAAGGTGATGACAAACCCGCCACCAAAGATTTGACACTCAATCTGACCGGTCTGGAGGACCTGGGCAGCGATTATGTCTATGAGGGATGGCTGATCGTGGATGGCGCACCTGTAAGCTCGGGCAGGTTTTCTGTCAATTCGTCCGGGGCACTTTCCCAAACCATGTTTCCAGTCAATTCGGAACAACTTGACAAAGCCACCAGGTTTGTACTTACGATTGAACCGGCCACCGATCCCGACCCGGGGCCTTCTGCTGTACATATCCTGGGCGGAAATTTTTCAGGCGATCAAGCGACCGTTACGGTTGATGATCAGATTGCAGATTTTTCAGGCGTTGCGGGTACCTACATTCTGGCAACTCCTACCAACGGCCCTTCCACGGATGAAAACAGTGGTATTTGGTTTTTGGACCCGAGCAGTGGCTCACCGATGCAGGGCTTGACGTTGCCGATGCTGCCCACAGGTTGGAAGTATGAGGGCTGGGCAGTTATCAATGGAATGCCCGTAACCTCAGGTAAATTCACAATGGCTAAGCAAAGCGATGAATTCAATGGATTCAGCGGCTCGATGCCTTTGATGGATGTCAATGGTTCCGATGGATTCTTTCCCGGTGAGGATTACTTGATGAATGCCCCTTTGGGATTGACTTTCCCGACGGATTTGGCAGGAGGCAAGGCAGTGATCAGTGTAGAACCGGATCCGGACAATAGTCCTGCACCGTTTACACTCAAACCTCTGGTAGGAGACATCCCTGCCGGTGCCACTGATCACACTCCCTATCAAATGGGGCAAAATCTCAGTTTTCCCACAGGCACTGTAAGCCGTTGATAAAGGTTATACCCAAACGAAGTGGTTTGGGCAGCAATCCCGAATCCCGTCCCGAATCCGAATTTCTTCGGGATTCGGGACGGCATCGGTGGACTCAGGCTTAATATCGTGGGGTAGCTAACCTTGAGCCAACCAAAAAGTAAATCACACACCTGGAAGAAGTTGTAAATGACATGAAAGGGCAGACCTAATGTTTTACTTCAAAATGGCTATAAAACTTGCTTTCTTTAAAATTTACAGCTTTCTTTAATTTCAGCCCCTCCACTTCCAGGTGCCAGGGAGCATTTTCCAGGCTTTCTGGCTGGTGTGTCAAATCCTTAATTTCGCTAAAGCCAAACTCGTCCAATATTTCAGCCAATAATTCAAAATAATATCCAAATTTGTGAATATCATATTCATCCTGCTGCCAACCAAACAAACTTCCAAACCCCCAATATCTATCGTTTTTACCGCTCTCCTTTATCCAGAAACTTTCATGCGTTCCATTTAGAATTTGCTCCAGGTGCCATAACAGGTTTGGGCAAATAATGTAAATCTTTCCACCGATTTTCAATACTCTATTCCATTCTTCCAATACTTTAAGAAATTCTTTTAAAGAAAAATGTTCTACCACATGACGGCTATATACTTCATCTACGGTTTCATCATCAAATGGCAATTCATCCGCACTACACACAAAGTCAACACCAGGAAGAGGGCGGATGTCACATGTCAGGTAACCTGAGCGAGGGCGTTTACCACAGCCTATTTCCAATTTAATTTGATTGTGTTCCAATGCCACTTTTAACTGGTTTTAATCATTTTGAATTAGGAATTTAGATGATATGATTGTTTCATCATTGCGTACATTTTTTGAAATATGTCGTCCAATTACGTGAGATTGGATTGATCCTCACGAATTTTTGACGCAAAAATTTAAGTGAAGATTTAGAAATCCGAATAATTGTCGCTTTCCTGACATTTTGCCTCATCCCTGTTGAAAATAAAAACACTGTCCCAAAAGCTGTTCCCAACTGGTCGGCCAGACGGGCCGGGCAAGCTCATCCCTCATCCCTCATCCCTCATCCCTACTCCCTCATCCCTCATCCCTCATCCCTCCCCCTACTCCAAAATACCCCTTAAGTTTGCCCAACAAAATCAGAGATTCATGCCAACAACTATACGGGAAGTGATACAGGTGCTGGAGCGTGTGGCACCTCCGGTGTATCAGGAGAGTTATGACAATGCCGGTTTGATCGTTGGAGACCCTTCAGCGGAGGTGAAAGGCGTGGTTTGCAGCCTGGATGCCACAGAGGAGGTGGTGGCGGAGGCGGCGGCCAAAGGTTGCAACCTGGTGGTGGCGCATCACCCCATCGTTTTCAAAGGGCTGAAGCGGCTGAACGGCTCCAATTATGTGGAGCGCACGGTGATCAGGGCCATCAGGGAAGGGGTGGCCATTTACGCCATCCACACCAACCTGGACAACGTGTACCACCGGGGGGTCAATGCCACAATTGCGGAGCGACTGGGATTGGAAAACACCGCTATTCTGGCTCCGAAAACAGTGGGGCACAAGCTAAGCCTCCGGGTTGAGGCAGAGCGGGCCGGCGCACTTCAGGCCGAATTGGAAAGTGCCGGCGTTCAGCGCATCCACATCGCCGGCGGCAGCGACCGGCTCCGGCTGGAGGGCTACCTGCCGGATGCCCTGGTTGGGGCGACAGGGGCCCTGTTGCGCAGCGAAGGCATCCATGAATACGAACTGGTGAAAGTGGAAAATGCCGACGCTGGCTACGGCAGCGGAATGGTGGGGGAATTGCCGGAGGCGATGGAGGAAAAAGCCTTTTTGGATTACCTGATAGAACGCATGAAAACACCGGTGATCCGGCACACGGCCCTGCGCAACATGCCCGTGAAGAAAGTGGCGCTGTGCGGCGGGTCCGGCAGCTTTTTGCTGAAGGCAGCAAGGGCCTGTGGAGCGGATGTTTTCATCACCGGAGATTTCAAATACCACGAGTTCTTCGACGCCGAGGGGAAAATTGTCGTCATGGACATCGGACACTTTGAAAGTGAGCAGTTTACAATCGAACTTTTGCGGGATATCATTGGGGAAAATTTTTCTACCTTTGCGCTCCATTTGACCGGCGTACGCACAAACCCGGTGAACTATTATCACAAATAGCCTTTCAAAACTAATTCCTTCCAATATGGCAGAATTAAGCGTTGAGGAAAAACTCAAAAGCCTTTATCAACTCCAACTGGTTGATTCTCAACTCGATGAACTTGAGGTTCTCAAAGGTGAACTTCCCATGGAGGTGAGCGACCTGGAGGATGAGATCGCCGGCCTGGAAACCCGGATCCGTCGCCTGAGCGAAAGCGTTGAAGACCTCGAAGATGAGATCGCACGCTACAACATGAACATTTCCGAGTCGAAAGCGCTCATTGAACGCTACAACAAACAGCTCGACAACGTAAAGAACAACCGTGAATACGAGGCCCTGACCAAAGAAGTGGAACTGCAAACGCTGGAAATTCAGCTGGCGGAAAAAAAGATCCGTGAAGCAGAAGGTGCCAAAGCTGCAAAGCAGGAAACGCTGGACAAGACCAAAGAGCGCCTGGAAGCCAAAAAGGCCGATCTGGAGCGAAAGAAAGTGGAACTGCAAGCCATTCAGGAGAAAACTGAAAAGGACGAACAGAAACTCAAGCGCAAAAGTGACCGTGCCCGCAAGAAGATCGAGGAACGCCTGCTGCGTTCCTATGAGAAGATCCGCTCCAACTACCGCAATGGCCTGGCAGTGGTTACGGTGCAACGGGATTCATGCGGGGGGTGCTTCAACAAAGTGCCGCCTCAGCTCCAACTCGAGATCTCCATGCGCAAAAAGATCATCGTTTGCGAACACTGCGGCCGCATCCTCGTTGATGAAAATATCCTGGTTGAAAAACCGGCCGAAGAAAAAGCCTGACAGCTTGTGTTCGAATTCACTGAAAGCCCTGAGCATGATTGTTCAGGGCTTTTTTTGTGGATTATGAAGCCTGCCCTGTCCGACGGCCAGGCGGGCTGGCGGCAGACAGGGATTATGACCCCGATTTTCATCGGGGATGAGGATTATGAGTTTGTAGGTTGGTCCCGAGCTTGTCTCGGGATTCATCTCTATTAATCACTCCTATTACTCTGTAGTTAGAAAGTATAGAGTTTAGCGTGTAAGATTTAGGGTTTGGAGGCGCTAGCCCATTCATCCCTCATCCCTCATCCCTCATCCCTCATCCCTCATCCCTCATCCCTCATCCCTGAGCATTGGGGATTATGACCCTGATTTTCATCGGGGATGGAGGATTATTGGGTTGCGGGTGGTTGATAGCTGTTGATTCCTTATACTTACCCTTCGGTAAAAAGCAGGAAATCAGTGTAAAATGAACAAAAGCTGGTTGCGCATATTGACCTATGTAATCATGCTGTACATGCTGCTGGCATTTGCCTGGTGGGCCATGCTTTTGTTCACAAAAAACCGGGACGCATTTCTGGCAAAGGCAGAGGTGTACAAGATGGGCATGGTGGCGCAGGGGCTGATCAGGAGTGATGAAGAATTTCACAACACGGCTGTTTACAGGGACCTGGCAGCCGCTTACCGGCGGCAGGAATGGATGATTCTGGGAGAAGGACTGGTGTTTCTGGTTACCCTGAGTGCGGGAATCTGGTTCATCAATGTCAGCTACCACAGGGAGATCAAAGCCAACGAACAGAGGCGGAACTTTCTGTTGTCTATCACCCATGAACTCAAGTCGCCCATCGCTTCCATTCAGCTTGTTTTGGAAACATTGATGAAAAGGGAACTGCCCAGGGAAAAGGAGCTGGATTTCCTGAAAGCCGCTTTCGAAGAAAACGAACGGCTGCAAGGGCTGGTGGAGAACCTGCTGTTTTCTGCCAGACTGGAGAATGCCTACCAGCCTGATTTTGAGGAGCTGGACCTGGCGCAACTGGTCGCTTCCGTCATTGATCGGGTCAAAGTCAGGTACAGGAATGTTGCGTTGGATTTCACCGCACAGGAGGACCTGCCACTTGTCATGGCCGACCGCTCCGGCCTGACCTCTGTTCTTTTCAACCTGCTGGAAAATGCCATCAAGTATGGCGGGGAGCATCCGGTAGTAAAGGTGCGGCTAAATGCCCACGGCGATGAGCAGGTGGTGATCGAGGTGGCCGACAGGGGGCCGGGCATTCCGGAAAGTGAGCGCAAAAATATCTTTCAGAAATTCTACCGCATAGGCAGCGAAGAAACCCGCCGGACAAAAGGCACGGGGCTGGGGTTGTTCATCGTTGACCAGGTGGTCAGGGCACACGGCGGTAACATAAACGTGCAACCCAATCAACCCACGGGAACCATTTTCCGGATAACTTTGCCGGTTGACCACAAAGTATTATCCGTTCACTAAAGCCATTTGCAATGAGAATAATGCTCGTTGAAGACGAAGCCAACATCAGAAAAACGGTGAAGATGAACCTCGAACTGGAGGGGTTTGAAGTGGTGGATGTTGCCGAAGGAAAAGGAGCCATCCGTACTTTTGAAAGCCAGCACTTTGACCTGGTGATCCTGGATGTGATGTTGCCGGATGTGGATGGCTTTCAAATCTGTGAGCAAATCCGCCTGACCAATACCGATGTGCCCATCATTTTTCTCACTGCCAAAGACACCAGCACCGACCGCATCGCCGGTTTGAAAAAAGGCGCTGATGACTACCTCACCAAGCCGTTTCACCTGGAGGAATTGCTCCTTCGGGTAAACAACCTCTACCGGCGTACGGCCAAAAGCCCGGCAAACACGCCCGATGAGTATTCCTTCGGCAACAACAAGGTGAACTTCAGAACCTACGAAGCCGAAGGCGTGAATGGCAAGCTGAACCTGACCCGCAAAGAAGCCATGCTCCTCAAATTGCTCATTGACCGGAAAAATGAAGTGGTCTCCCGCCACCAGATTCTTCAGTCCGTCTGGGGCTACGACGTTTTCCCGTCCACCCGCACCATTGACAATTTCATCCTCTCGTTCCGCAAATACTTTGAACCGGAACCCCGCCGACCCCGCTACTTCCATTCTGTCCGTGGGGTGGGGTATAAGTTTACGGATGAGGAGTAGGCCATTGAGGTGGTGACCAGGAGTCATTAGCTCTATGCAAGTTCCAAATCCTTTGCTACCAGCATTTTGGGGGTGATAATCCAACCCCAGGTCATTAATCTTGTAATTATACTCAAAACGAAGTGGTTTGGGCGGCGATCCCGTCCCGATCCCGAAAGCTTTCGGGATTCGGGATTCGGGACCCAAACTCCCCATCCAAACTGGGCGATAGCGATGAATTATTCGCAAACCACTTCGAGTTGGGTATAAGAGACGAATTGTCAAAGTCGGTGAGCATTTAAAAGAAGAAGAGATACGCAAGTTGAAAGCTGTGATCAAAGAGACGCTTGTTGACTAAACAGTGATTTAAGTGAAAGGAAAATCATCATCAACATCTCCCATCAGGCGTTGACTCAAAGGCAGCACCCGGATTTTCTTTTTTTATACGGAAAACTGAAAACAGGAGCTAACCGCAAGTTAGCGCCTGTGAGGCCCCCCATCAGGCGTTGACTCAAAGGCAGTACCCGGATTTTC